>CAYMPX010000049.1:0-13916 GCA_964392135.1 uncultured Methylomarinum sp. | reverse complement strand
CGGCATACGAGATAGCTTCAGGTGACTGGAGTTCAGACGTGTGCTCTCGATCTAGCGTTGACCTTTATAGGCATCTGAATTTCCATTTTTTGGCGTACGCTTATTCAGTGAGACGTTAATATTTGCATTTATTTGTGGTAATAAAGCACCCCCGGCCTGTCCTCTTTGCGCTTCACCCAGAGCCACTCTATACTGCGCTGATTTTAAGGTAGGATCAGCCTGTAATGCTTTGTTATAAATACTGACTAAATCTTCTGCTTTTGCCGGTTGAATGACAAAAACCATTAACAATGAAGCGGTATAATAGTGTATTTTTTTCATTGCCTAGTCTTCTATAAATCCACGTGCAAATGCATTGGATACGGGTTGTGTTAGATATTCAAACAGGGTTCTTTCCCCGGTATTAATTAACACCTCTGCCGGCATTCCTGGCAGCAATTCCAGCCCTTTTAATTTTTGATAGCTTTCTGCTGTAATTTCAATCTCAGCGCTGAAATAAGGATTACCGGTGGCTTCATCAATCAACCTATCAGCTGACAAGGTAATGACCTTACCTTCTACCACCGGTGTTAACGCTTGTTTAAAGGCACTAAAACGTATGTCAGCCAGCAGTCCAACACGGACTCGATCAATATCTAACGGGGCAACGCGCGCATTAATAATCAACTCTTCTTTTTGTGGCACAATTTCCAGTATTGGTTCGCTGGGCTTAATAACACCCCCTTCTGTATGCACTTTCAAACCCATCACCCGTCCGCTTGCGGGGGCTTTTATTTGTGTTCTGACAACCTTGTCATGAAGCGCAGTTAAACGTTCTTCAGAATCAAATAATTTTGCATTAATATCGCCTAATTCACTGGCTACATTTTCTTGAAATTCTTTTTTAATTTGTAAAATTTGTAGTTTGGTTTCACCTATCTGCATTTCTGAGCTGGCTATTTCAGCGGTTAATTCAGCGATAGTACCCTGTACTCGCGCATGATTTCTTTCAATATCGCGCAAACGCTGTTTATCAGCAAAACCTTCTGCAAGCAGCTCCGTTAAATCGGTTATTTCACTGTTATAAGAGCGCATTAGCTTTTTATTACTCTTCCTCTGCAAGGTGAGTCCACTTATCTTCGATTTAAGTTGATTAATCCGTTGTTTTAATACCGATATTTCGCCTTGATAACTATTTCTTCTGGCATTAAAAATCTGTTCCTGCCCATATTTAGCATCTAAATTTCGATAGTCTTTTTCATTATCCAGTTTTTCTGAAAACTCAATTTTTTCCAATTGCTCTCGCTCAGCCACTAAACGTCCTTGCTGTGCCAGCAAGGTCACATATTGTCCTCGAACAATTTCTAATTGCGCTTTGGTTTGCGTATCATCCAACACCAATAAAACATCGCCTAGCTGAACCAAATCCCCTTCTTTAGCTAGAATGGTTTTAACAATACCACCGTCAAGATGCTGAACTATTTTTCTATGCGATTTAACACTCACAACACCTGGTACTAAAGCGGAACTATCTATTGGTGCAAAAACAGACCATGTTCCAAAAACCCCCAGCGTAAAAAACAATACGATATAACCTATGTAGCGTATGGGTTTATCATCTATCTGCAATGCTTCTATATCTGCAGGACTATTATTCATCGTCTTGCTCCAGGAGAGACCCATCCTTTTAGCTCAGTGAAGAGTGGAGCGCTTTTGTGTTTGTGGTACATAATAAATAACCATTGTTTAAATATTCTTTGTTGTAATCACGCGGTCTTGGCAGACCTACGGCGGGACACACCGAATGTTAAGCCTGCGGAGAATGTGTGAGACCCGGGAGAGTATAGTGTGTTGGTTCGTTACCGTAAAACGCCCCGTTGCGGGGACTTACGGCAGTAACCAGGCTATAAACCCCTGAGAAATGTTCTATGAAACAGGAACTTATACTGTGAAGTATAGGAATCCCCTTCTTTTAAGGTAGGGGAGGATGTCAATAGGATATTCTCTTAAACAGTCACAGTGACTGTTTTAACCGGCGGAGGTTGAGGGGCAACAGGGGGAGCCGATTTTTGTAATTGTGCCATCACCTGTTCTTTAGGGCCGTATGCAGCCAGCACACCCTCTTGCAAGATGAGTAAATTATCCACTTGCGATAAAATATTATTACGATGCGTGACAATAATAACCGTGGTTTTTTGTTGCTTTAATCGCTGAATCGCATGGGTCAAAGCAATTTCACCCTGCTCATCTAAATTCGAATTAGGTTCATCAAGTACCACCAGGCGAGGGTTGCCATATAATGCTCTTGCCAAACCGATTCTTTGTCGCTGTCCGCCAGATAAAACGCCACCCGCTGCACCAATCACAGTATCGTAACCTTCAGGCAGGCGAAGAATCATTTCATGTACATCTGCCATTTTAGCTGCGGCAACGACTTTCTCTGGATCAACTTCGGTAAATCGAGCGATATTTTCACTGATACTGCCTTCAAATAGTTCAATATCCTGGGGTAAATAACCAATATAGGGGCCTAATAATTCTCTATCCCAGGTAAATACATCCGCCCCGTCTAATCTAACCTTTCCATTGACCGCAGGCCATATACCTAGTAAAGCACGAACCAGCGTTGATTTTCCTGCGCCACTTGGACCGATAATAGCCACTGACTGTCCTTGCTCAACACGAAAACTAACCCCTTTTATAACAGGTGCTTTAGCACCTGGCGGGGCAATAACGGCCGCTTCAATATCCAGACGCCCTTCGGGAGCGGGCAACGACATCTTTTCTTTGTCAGCGGGGATTTGTAATAAAAGTTCATTCAAACGCTTATATTGATTACGCGCAGCAATAAAGCCTTTCCAGGTACCAATCATTAAATCAATCGGTGCCAATGCTCTCCCTAGTAGTATTGATCCTGCAATCATTAAACCGGGAGTAATTTCCTGCTGAATCACTAAATAGGCTCCCAAACCTAGAATTAATGATTGTGATGTCAGTCTAATGATCTTTGATAATGAAGTAATCAATCCGGCTTTAGAACTGGCATTGGCTTGTAATGCTAAAATCTTATACGAACCCCCCATCCACCTTTGGCGAACATTTCTCAGCATCCCCATAGACTCAATAACTTCTGCGTTTCTTAGGTTGGCATTGACTAATGAACGACCTGCTATCGCCAGTCCATTCGCTTCACTTAAGGTTTTACTGGTTACTTTTTCATTAATGATCGCAATAATAATTAAAATAATGACAACAGATACCGCTGCCCAGCCGTACCAAGGGTGAAATAAAAACATAATGGCAACATAAAATGGCATCCAGGGCGCATCAAAAAAAGCAAACAGCCCGTTACCTGTCATGAACTGCCTTAATGAGGTTAAGTCATCAAGCGGTTGAGACGACGCTCTTTGTCCACCGCTGTATAATGACTGCTTATAAGCTACATCAAACAAGCGCACATTTAACAGCGTTTCTAAACGAGTGCTGACTCTGACTAAAATTTGTGAGCGTACCCATTCTAGACTTCCTATGGTAATAAACAGCACCAACATAATAATGGTTAGCATCAACAAGGTTGATTCATTACTCGTTGGTACGACACGATCATATAGCTGCAGCATATAAATGACAGGAACCAACATTAAAAAGTTGATTACCATACTAAATCCAGCAGCAGAAATAAAAGCCCCTTTGCAAAGCTTTAATGCTTCCTGTAAGTCGGACCTATGATTATGTTTCATATTTGATATAGGTAAATAAAAGTCTCCCATTATCTCATGATTTACAGTTTATTTTTTAAAAAATAACTAAAGGGTGTGATTAAAACTGAGGTGATTTATTTGTAGAGAGGACTTTAGTCTGCCTTTTATAATACAGGCTAAAGACCTGCGCCCCGTATTAAGATGCATACGTTAATTCCTAAAGACTCTTTTCGTATTTATCTATTTTCCCTTTCATCCAGCGTTTGCAAATACTTTAACTTTGCCGATATTTTAATTTCCAGACCTCTATTAACCGGATGATAATATTGCGTCCCAATCAACGCATCGGGAAAATAATTCTCACCTGCCGCATACGCTTCAGGTTCATTATGCGGGTAACGATAGTCTTTTTTATAATCCAGTGATTTCATCAGTTTAGTGGGCGCGTTCCTTAAATGAATGGGTACGCCCAGGCTTCCGCTTTGCCTTGCATCATTCATTGCTGCGTTATATGCCATATATACCGCATTACTTTTAGGCGCACTGGCTAGATAAACAACCGCTTGCGCCAGCGCCAATTCACCTTCGGGACTACCCAGGCGTTCTTGCACTTCCCAGGCATTGATTGTTATCTCTAATGCTCTAGGGTCTGCATTACCAATATCTTCTGAGGCTATACGGACAATTCTTCTGGCCAAATAGGCTAAATCACAGCCACCATCTATCATTCTACACAGCCAATAAAGTGAGGCATCGGGCGAGCTACCTCGCACTGATTTATGTAAAGCTGATATCTGGTTATAAAACTCTTCAGCTTGATTATCAAATCGTCGCACACCACTGCCAAGCGCTTCTTTAGCAATCGCTTGCGTTATAACCCGGGTTTCTTTAGCGGCTGCCAGCTCTACCGCAATCTCTAATAAATTTAATAAGCGCCTGGCATCACCATCAGCCGCATGAGCAAAATACCGCTTTAATTCCTCAGTTATTTTTATATTAGAGGCCGCCAGGCCTTTTTCTTTATCAGATATTGCCTTATTTAATACCTCAATTAAATTATCACTGGTTAATGCATTAAGCACATAGACTCTCGCCCTGGAGAGTAAGGCGTTATTTAAAGCAAACGAAGGGTTTTCTGTGGTTGCACCAATAAAGTAAACAGTTCCGTCCTCTACATGCGGTAAAAAAGCGTCTTGCTGAGATTTATTAAAACGGTGGACTTCATCGACAAATAAAACAGTGCGTTTGTTTTGTTGCAATTGCATAGCCTTTGCATCTGCGACTGCCGCACGGATTTCTTTTACTCCTGCTAATACCGCAGAAATAGCGATAAACTGCGTATCTGAATGATGGGCAATCATTCGTGCCAGGGTTGTTTTTCCTGTACCCGGAGGGCCCCAAAATATCATTGAATGCAGTCGCCCTGATGAGACAGCCTCATAAAGCGGCTTACCTGGCTTTAAAATATGGGTTTGCCCGATATAATCATCCAATAGCAGGGGTCTCATTCTATCCGCAAGTGGCTTTTCCATTGCATCAAACATGATTAATTTTCGAAGACATCAACACCTTCAGGTGCTATAAATTCAAATATTGAATCATCTAGCTCAAGGTTTTGTTTAACTCTGGAAAAATAGATTCGGGTTAATTGTCCAAAATTATCACTTAATTCCATACCACCCATTAAATCCCCTTCCATACCTATCAGAATGTAATTAAAACCACTGTCTTCATTTTTTGGCGAGAGCTTAATCCATTGCATCTCTTCATCAGTCCCTTGCTGCTGCAAAGTAAAATTTTCATCTAATGCAATTTCACCACTTAACAATAAAGCAGGTGTAGACCCTAAGGACTCATCCAGTTTTTTAATGGTGACTTGTTCTAAATCGGCATCGTAAAACCACACTTTCCCCTGACTGGATACAATTTCCTGCTGGAAAGGTGTTTTATAACTCCAGCGAAATTTTCCGGGTCTACTTAAATAAAATAGTCCATGACTTTCTTGTGTCGCTTGTCCATTTTCATTCAAGGTAACTTGTTTAAAATCAGCCGTTAATGATGTTGTGTTTGCTAAAAAAGACTTTAATTGTTCGATAGGCTGTGTTTCTGCATTGACCAGATGAGATAAAACCACCAACAAAAGGATTGATAAATTTGTAACTATTTTTTTAAGCATACTCAATTATTTCAGGGTTAATAAATGGTAGATAAGTATAATCTTATCTTATCCAAATCATTCAAAATTATCCTGCAAAAAATGATTGAACCACATTTTTGCACGATTGACCGTTGATGATATACAGGGAGATGCCTGTACAGGCGCTGAACCCTCAACAAAGGGATATAAAATAGCACCTGTACACTGCGCATTAGCAAGAAAACTATTTTCCGGGTCTATCCAGTTCATTTCAATATTATCCGGCGCAATCAAGTTAACCTGTTGTGATGAAATTTTTCGTATCACCGCAGTCCATATTTGCAATGCACCACTCGCCCCCGTTAATCCAGCAGGCTTGTTATCATCTCGCCCTACCCAGACAACCGAAAGATAATCGCCACTAAACCCTGCAAACCAGCTATCTCGTAATTTATTGGTAGTCCCCGTTTTGCCCACTAAAGCAAAGTCCTTTGGCATAGAGAGGTAGGCTGATCGCCCCGTTCCCTCGGTCATCACTTCTTGCAATATTTTATTGGTAATATAAGTTGCTGCAGGATCTACCGCTTGTCGTATGGTATAGGGGTAACTCTGTAATCGTTCACCCTCTGCCGAAACCACTGCTTGAATTGACCGCAAAGGTGTTGCAAAACCATCCCCAGCCAGTGTTTGATACATTTGGGTGACGTCCAAAGGTGTGAGCGATGATGCGCCGAGCAAAAGTGATGGAAATAAATCAACCGGCCTATTGACCCCTAAACTTTTGAGCGTTTTTGCTATTCTGGCAATCCCTATATCCATTCCTAGCCGTACAGTCGCCAGGTTATAAGAATGTGATAAAGCAGTATGCAGCTCTACATCACCATGCTGTTTTTTATCATAGTTATCAGGTTGCCAAAGTTTGCCATTTTTACCCTTAACTTCAATGGCTGTATCTCTTATTTTTGTGGTTATGGTGTATCTATCCGGATACTCTAAAGCCGTTAAATAAACCACTGGTTTAATTAATGAACCGATAGGTCTCACCGCATCTAATGCCCGATTAAACCCCGCATTACTCGGATTACGCCCCCCCGCTAATGCAACAATCTCTCCACTTTCTCTACGCGTAATAATGGCAGCCGTTTCCAGCTTATTACTTTTTGGTCTTTTTTCTAATTGCTTTAACTTCTGAGAAATTGTTTTCTCTAGTACATTTTGCACTCGCGTATCGAGTGTGGTGAAAATACTCAAGCCTTCCGAGGTTAAATCATCTTCTCTGTATTGTTGTCTTAACTGCCTTTTAACCAGATCTAAAAAACTCGGGTAGCGGTTAGCCGAACGATGGGAACGCGCAATCACATGAAGTTTTTGTTGCTTTGCCGCCATTGCCTGCTTCCTGGTAATATAGCCTTGCTGGTACATTTCTTCTATCACCAGATTACGGTGCTTTATTGATCTATCTGCATATTTTCTAGGGTCATAATAGGAAGGACCTCTAACCAAGGCGACCAGTGTAGCAATATCATGTAAGGGTAAGTTTTTTAAGGGGCGACCAAAATAAAATTCACTCGCTAAACCAAAGCCATGCACTGAACTTGCACCATCTTGCCCCAGATAAATCTCATTTAAATACGCTTCCAGAATATCATCTTTTTCGAAGTGATATTCTAAAATCAACGCCATAAACGCTTCATTTAATTTACGCCACAGGCTTTTTTCCGGACTTAAGTAAAAGTTTTTCACTAATTGTTGCGTAATGGTACTTCCCCCTTGCACAACCGCACCCGCTCGCACATTGACCCATATCGCTCTGGCAATGGCTTTAAAAGACACCCCAAAATGCTGATAAAAATCTCGATCTTCTGTCGCGATTAACCCTTGAATTAAAGCATCCGGTGTATTTTTTAATTTAATTAAAATACGATCTTCTTTTCGGGTAGGGTAAAAACTACCAATTTGTATAGGATCCAGCCTGATAATAGGTAACTCTTTCGAGGTCGTTAAATCAATAATTTCAGCCACCGCCGTGCCAGAGAAATTAATGCTTAATTGATGGCTTTGCTGATGCTTATCCCAAAAATCAAAGGCTCGGGTTTTTAGATTAATCTGCTGCGCTTTTTTATAATAGCTTCCTTCTGATGAAAGACTATAATCCTGCCGATAATGCAATTGCTGCAATACACGGTCAAACTGTGCTACGGTTATTTTATACCCCGTATACACTTCGACAGGACTGGCATAGACTTTAGCCGGGATTGACCAGCGCCTGCCTTCAAACTGTTGACGAACGGTATAATCCAGATAGCCTAGATAAGAAAAAAATACAAAAGCCAAAATAACTAAACCATACAAAAGACTCCTTTTGAACCAATGCAAAGGTTGCTTTTTGACCTGTTTGTTACTTTGTTTTTTCGGGGCTTTAGTTTTTTTAGAAACTTTCGTTGCTTTCACTTTTTTTGACATGAGTTAATAAGAACAGGATAACACTTATGTAGAAGGCTGTCCGAGGGTAGAATAGACGGAAGTACAAGAGGTGCAACTATCGCTTGAAGCAAGCGATGCGAGTGAGATTATAACAAACTGCGCCGCTTTTTTTGCAACGCAGACGATAAGTAAATTATTTCGTATACCTTCATTCACCTGTTATTTACAATTAACGCTGCAGCAATAGTCTTTTCCTTATTGATTAAATCCGTTATTGAAATAGCATCATTGTGCAATAAGTTTATTTCAGGCTTTCCAAAAAGATACCCTTGTCCCAGGTTTACGCCAATTTCTCTTAACTTTATAACTGCTTCAGGCGTTTCAACAAATTCAGCAATGGTCTTTTTTCCCAGTTTTGAGGCAATTTCTACCATTGACTTCACAAAAACCTGGTCTGTCTCATCATGAATTAAATTTTGAATAAACTGCCCATCAATTTTCACATAATCGACAGGAAACATCTTGAGATAATTAAAAGAACAAAAACCAGCACCAAAATCATCCAATGCAAACTTACAACCCAACGCACGAATTTTAGTGATCATCTCGCGTGTTTGCTTAAAACTATCAACAGCTGCTGTTTCAGTAATTTCAAAGGTAAGACGTTTTGCATCCACCCAAGTCAATTCTAAATTCTCTTTTATGCTTGATAATAAGGAATTATCTTGAAATGCTACGCTTGAAAGGTTAATGGCTAACGATACATAAGACATATTTGCCGGAAGTTCAGCCAAAAAATTAATGGCTCTTTCTACCACCCAGTTATCAATACTATGGATTAACCCCATGCGTTCCGCAACGGGTATAAACTCACCAGGAGCAATAATTTTATTATCTTCTCCCTTCATCCTGATAAGTACTTCATAATGTGATACATTGCCACTTAGCAAATCAACAACGGGCTGAAAAACGAGAAAAAAACGTCTTTCTAACAAGGCTTTTCTTATTAAAGGCACCCAATACACATCATTTAGTCTTTCTCTTACTTTATTATCATTCTCATTGTATTCCCACACCATATTTCGACCATTAGACTTTGCCATATTACAAGCCTGTCGCGCCCGGGAAATTAATTCACCGGGATGATATACAACTGACGCTGATTTTAAGGTAGAAACACCAATTGATATTGAAGCGTTATAGCAGTTTTCATCTGTAAAAAATCTAAAATCGTAAACAAGTTGTCTAATTTTTTCAGCAAATAATTTAACTTCATTAATCGTCTTATTTTCCAGAAACAAACAAAATTCATCTGAGCCTATACGAGAAAATAAATCACTTTTATCAGCACGCTTTCTAATAATTGATACCACCTCAACTAAAAGTCTATCGCCTGTATCAAAACCTTCCAGCTCGTTAATTAAACCAAAACGATCAATATCAATAAATAACAAAGCACCATTCTGTTGCAACATCTTACTTCGACCCAAAATCAATCGCAGCTGGCGTTCAAAATTTTGACGATTCAATAAACTGGTCAATTCATCATGGACTACTAAATATTTTAATTTAGCATCAACCACTTTTCTTTCAGCCAATTCATTAATTAAACGTTCTTCCTGTTTATACCGAAGAAATCGCTCATTCTTTATATTTAATTGGTAACCAACAACAATCCAGAACTCTGAATAATTAATGGGTAATGTTATAAAATGATTGATACATTTAGAGTGACTTGAACATTCCAGCTTCAGACAACTCGAATCACTTTCTTTATCTGTTCTTATAATAATAAAAGGAACCAAAGAGCCATTATCATTATATGACAGCGTCATGCACATCTCCATGACCTGGCATTGAGGCAGATTCTCATTAACAACAACTAAACCCACTTGTTCAGGGTTGTTATAATACTGTCTTAAAATTTCATAAATCTTACGACCATCTCTTACAATTTTTATATTCAAAAAACCAGAGTCTTTAAATTTAAAACGTATTTCTTCTGCCAGCTGTTCATCATTTTCGGCAACAATAATGACTTTATTTTTTAAACTTTCACAAATAACCATATAGCCAATCCAGCCCCACTAATTATTTTTATTATTTTATAGCTATACTTTGCGCACTCATGATTACAGGTGTTTATAGCCAGCTACATCTATGACTATACAAAGTAAAATTCCACAGCTAACTTGCAGTGATACAAAATACCCGCTAAAGTTAAGGTTAATTTTCAATATTATTATCCCTTTACTCAATACCTTCGCCAATTTTGATTTAAGCCAAAAATGATTATTTTCATCTTATGTAAATCAAAGGCTTATAAGGTAAGAAATACATGAAAATAAGTAAATTTTCAATTTGGCGAAGGTATTGTTTACTCTGGGTGTGCTTAAAAGTACGGAGGAATCGTAAGCTCAATTTACAACTGCTGTCAATTTCACAAACAAAATTATCCGCGCTGTTTTTTGAGAGTCCATTGTTTATACGACTTACAGCGAAATGCTAATAATTCCAAGGAAGTCAATATTAAAAACAATGCGTTACGGATTTCCCGTACTTTTAAACACACCCCTTTACTATAGACTGATTTTACTTTTTTGTCCGTTATGTTAATGACTTTACAACCCGATCTATCAATCTCAGACCTATTTAAGGGCGACCTGCAGCTCACAGCACCTCCAAATATTTATCTGGAACTACAAAAAACCATTAGTGACCCAAAAAAATCACTGTCTGATGCGGCATTTATTATTGAAAAAGATGCGGCACTGGCAATAAAGCTTTTAAAAATAGTGAATAGTGCCTTCTACGGATTTCCCTCACAAATATCATCCATAGATAGAGCAATAAACCTGATTGGTATAAAAGAATTACAGAGTATCGTTCTAAGTACATCAGCTATTGATAAATTCTCCAATTTACCCGGTAAACTTATTTCCATGCATGATTTTTGGGAAAAAAATATTCGTTGCGCCCTTATTGCACAAAAAATTGATCTTCACCTAAGCAAAGAATTTACAGACTCTGTTTTTATTTGCGGGATATTACACAACATTGGTCAACTGGTTTTTTTTCGTCGCATACCTGAATTAGCGAGAGAAACATATCTCATGCTACAAGCACAAGATAACCCAACTGATGTTGATGAAATACAGTGTGAAACTGCTGTAATTGGCTTTGACCATTATCAAACAGGGGCGGCACTAAGCGAACTCTGGAAGTTGCCAGCAGTTATCATTGAAAGCATAAGACTGCACCCCTACCAGAATAATATAGAGCCTTACCATAAAATAGCCTCTATCATAAGGCTTGCTAATGCCTATAGTACAATGGATAACACGCATTATAATGGCATTATTAATACCTTAGGTATCTCTCCCTCTAATATGGAGCGTATTATTGAAAGCACAGATGAAGAGTTTGAAGAAATTTTTAATGTTTTTTATCACAATTAAGAACACCTCACCCATTGCACAGTAATATTATCCCCTTTGCCATTGGCACGTAAATGAGCCATTTTGGCTACTTTTCTTAACTCATCTTTACCGCTTTTTGGGGATGCTAACTGTAATAAATCGGTTTCTTTTATATATTCCCAAAAACCATCCGTACACAAGATAAAGGTTTCTCCCATTTTAGCTGGCGGATAAACATTAATTTCAGCCAGATGCTGTTTCTTAATATTAATACTACGCGTTAATTGATTCTGCTCTGGGTGCAATCCCATTTCCCTTTCTGTTATTTTACCTTCATCCAATTGCTTTTGAATTAAGGAATGGTCTTTTGTCCGCCATAACAGCTGTTTATTATTTAAACGATAGATACGAGAGTCTCCACAATGCGCAGTGACTGTTACCTTATCATCCATATACAAAACAGCACAGGTTGTATGCGCATCAATTGCTTGCTCATCACCTGAAAACAAGGCTTGCATATCATCTACAGCCGCTGCTATCCATAGCTCTAAAACGGCTTTTACAGTCCTGCTTGCGTCTTGTAACAACGACTGGTAATAAGGCGCTTTCCTGAACACTCCCTGGCAAAAGAATTGAGCCGCTTTCTCGCCCCCATAATGTCCGCCCAAACCATCTGCCACAACAAACAATGCATAGTTATTATGGATTTGATGTGCCATAAAATCTTGATTTATTGCTCTATCACCTATTGATGTTAACTGATAACATTTCAGTTGATTATTCACCTGTTACCCAGCCGCTCTCGTCTGTTTCATCACTTTTTTCAGGTCGCTTACGGTTTGCTCCAAACCTGAAAAAACAGCTTGTGCAATAATTGAGTGACCTATATTTAATTCAACTATTTCGGGTATCGAGCAAATAGCTTCCACATTATGAAAATGCAATCCATGCCCGGCATTCACTTGCAAACCCAAGCCATGTGCATATTTAGCCGCTTTTTTAACCCGCTCTAACTGGTGTTTTTGCTGTTGACTATTCTCTGCATCGGCATAACATCCTGTATGCAGCTCTATAACAGGCGCACCTGCCTTAACCGCGGCATCAATTTGATTAAATTCCGGATCAATAAACAATGAGACGTCAATACCTGCACCCGCTAAGGTTTGGCAGGCATACTTCATACGCTCTGAATTGCCGGCAACATCTAAACCACCTTCCGTGGTTAACTCTTCTCTTTTCTCTGGCACCAAGCAACAAGCCGCAGGCTTTACATCGGTTGCAATAGCGATCATTTCATCCGTAACTGCCATTTCAAGATTTAATCGCGTATGTAACATATCTTTTAATAAATAAATATCTCTCTCTTGAATATGCCGGCGATCTTCCCTTAAATGCGCCGTAATGCCATCCGCTCCGGCCTGCTCAGCAACTAATGCGGCTTGGACAGGATCCGGATAACGAGTACCCCTTGCCTGGCGTAATGTTGCGACATGATCTATATTGACGCCTAATAAAATGATTTGTTTTTTCATAGTTGTTTGATTATTTTTGCCAGGACGGCTCTACTCTTAAGCGCCTTACCCTGTAATTGAAAATCAATGACATGTCTCATTAAATATTTCGCTTCAGAAAGCGCCTGTTTATCTAAAGATTCTCTGGCATCTAAAGCCAATAAGGTTTTGCCGCTAATATAGCCTTTAGCACTTTCCAGCATGCCAACCTCCCCTCGAAAATAATAGGTATTTGACAACTGAACTAAATCCCCGGTATCCGCATGATGGGTTAATTGAATGCCATATCCAATACACTCAAGCAAATTGAGCTCAAAAAAACGTAATATTTCTTCTGTCTCAGCCCTCTGACTCAAGCGTAACAGGCATTGATGATATGCAAAAAACACCTCAGGGTGAGGGTCGTGCTTATGCAAAAAATAACGGATGAGTTCATTAATATAAAAACTACAATACAATGAGAGTCCTGTTAATTTTATCGGCGCAGACGCTAATTCAACACCGGTAAGTAGTTTTAGCTCATTTTTCCCCGTATAGGATATTTTTAAAGCAGAAAAGGCAAGCAGTAGCCCGGCTGTTTTAGAGTTTTTCTTTCTTACCCCTCTGGCGAGAATAGAGACAATACCAAAATCCCGGGTTAATACATCAATGATTAAACTGCTTTCACGATATTTTCTATGCTGCAATATAATCCCGGGCAGGAGGTGCATGATGAGTCAGAATCGGATTCCTTGGTGGTCGAGTG
>CAYMPX010000048.1:0-13923 GCA_964392135.1 uncultured Methylomarinum sp. | reverse complement strand
CTCTGCCACTGAATTCATAGACAAAACAATACCCTGTTCATCCGTAGTAACCACTGCATCTGCTATTGAATCAAGAGTTACTTGAGCGCGTTCTTTTTCTTGCGCTAGTTTAGTTGAAATAATTTGTGTTTTTTTTGCCTGCTCGATAAGTTGCTTCTCACGATTTACGGCTGCACTCACATCTAGAATTTGAATCAAGCAAAAATGTTGAGAATACTCTGAAATAATAGGTTTAACCGTAATTTGCTGATTTATTTCCCCTCCCACTTTATTAAAAAAGGGAAAAGGTTTCCTGTTCAAGTTATTTGAAATAAAGGATGACATATTATCCTTTAGTGCTGATTTAACGGCATACTCAACACGACTTCCTTTTAAACCAGGAAAGATATCGATCAGTTTCTTGCCAAGCGCATCCTTATCCGCTATTCCACTATTCTGAGTTAACCAGGGATTCCAATTAACTAACCGACCATTAGAATCTAAAATAATAAGCCCTATATCGCTAGCCAAAAAAACATCATGAAAAATTAACCTGCAATTATTTTTTACGCTAAAACGGCAATTAATAGTATCTTGCTTAGCCATGGTTAATACTTACATGCCCAGGAAATGTTCTATATTCGCTTTAAAACGAGCGACCGAGTTAACATCCATTAAAAATGTGACATAGCCCTGAATATCTTTTTTATCAATTGAGAATTTCATATTTAACAGCAAAACAACGGCATCTACATTCTCCAATTCACCTTCATCAGAGAACACCTGCTTTAATGTACCATGAATAAAACCAGGCATTTCCCCGTGCATTTCCTGAGAAAACATATCGGCTATACTGCATAAACAGGCATTAAGAATCACATTGCCAATTTCTATCATTGCCTCCTGTTCCATATCCGTTAATTCTTCTAAAGTAATATCATCCTCTTGTAAAACTGCTCTAACTAATTCCAAGCTTTGCTGTTCGGGGAAAAGCAATAATGCATCACCGGCAAATGCGCCATCAAATGATTGATATACACCACTCACTACATCCGTTTTTGCTTTTGCGCTTAAAAGCGCGGTTGCGTCTAAACGACTAACAAACTCAACGCCGGGTGTACTTAATTTAATCTCCTCATTGACCATTTCACTTAATGATGCAGCCGCACTTCCCATACCGATATTAAGAACTTCTGTAACTGCATCAATAAAAAAATCATCCAGAATTTGGCGCTTACCCGACATAACTCACTACCTTGGCTTCTGTAATAGGTTTAGGAATAAAATCGACCTGAAGCGTTATCGCAAGATTTTTTATGGCATCCTGAACATTAGCGGTTAAAAACGCTATTTTTGCCTCAGGAAATAAAGGCCTTAATATTTTTGCTGCCTCTCCGCCATTCATATTAGGCATATTATAATCCAGTAAAATAATATCTAATTCTGTGTCTTTCGCTAGATCAACGGCTTGTTGTCCATCTCCCGCTTCTAAAATATCCCAATCAGGATGCGCGTTACTTATAATTTTTTTCAACATCATACGTGACATCCGACTATCATCTACAACCAAACATTTCATGTTAATTATTCCTAATAAACCTTTTTAAATTCACCATTAAAAATAGCAAAAAAACCATTAATTCCAATATTTACTATGCTCTACTCGTAAGCGTCTAACTGTTTTTATTCCTGATCTCATTTTAATAACAATCGCGCCATCATCCGCAGTATTCATCCATATTGCATTTATTTTATCATACCTCATCAACACCTCCTGATGAGGAAAAGAAAAACGATTTTTATAGCCTGATGCGATTAATACTATACGAGGTTTAACATGACTTAAAAATAATATTGATGATGATGTTTTACTCCCATGATGCGGAGAAATTAAAATATCACTGGCTAATTTATTCGCCTTATTTTCAACCAGCCAATGTTCTGCGACTGCCTCTATATCTCCCGTTAACAAAATAGACCCCTGCCTGGTCTTTACTTTAAGCACACATGAGTTATTATTATCACCCATTAACGTGTCCTTTTCAGGTGATAATATTTCAAAATAAACCTGATCCCAAACCCAGGACTGTCCAGACTCACAGCGTATAGGGTTGTATTGTTTTAACAGACCCGGCACACTGGTCATAATTGACTGCACACGACTTTGCTCAATAATCGATGCCGCTCCTCCAATATGATCATTATCGCCATGGCTAATCATCAACACATCAATATCATCTACCCCCCTGGTTTTAAGAAAAGGGATGACAACTGCATCCCCCATGTCATACTTTTCTGAATATTTAGCGCCTGTATCAAACACCAAGGTATGATTTGCAGTTTCAATAACCGTTGATAGCCCCTGCCCTACATCTAATAAAGTCATTTCAAGCGCTCCTTGCCTGGGCTTATCATGTCGATTAAAAAACAAAGGTAATAATAAAACCAACCCTACCCAACGTGCCGGCACCCCTTTAGGTGCCAATAACCACAACACACCCACAACAGCAAATGGAAGCATATAAACAGGCGGTTTAATTGTGCTGATAGTCGCGTAGGGAAGCTCAGCCATTTCAAATAAAATAACCCACAAAACCTGCAATATTTTATCTATAAACCATAAAATATTTTCTGCCAATATGGGTGAGATTCCCATGATTAACACAGTGATAAAACACAATGGCACAATCAATAAACTAATGACAGGCACAGCGATAAAATTAGCCACCGGAGCAATCACAGAAAACTGCTGAAAATAGAATAACAAGAAAGGTGCTAAACCTAAGGCTGTAACCCAGTGAATTTTAATGGCATTAATCCAGGACTCTGATTTACCAAGCTTAGCCCCTAAACTATAGACTATGATACCTACGGCTAAAAAAGACAGCCAGAACCCTGCAGACAATACAGCCAGTGGATCAATTACTAATACCACTAGCATGGCAATTGCTAAAACATGTATCACAGTGATATTTCGCTGCCATATAATAGCTGTCATTACCACCATTAACATCAATAATGAGCGCTGAGTTGGCAAAGAGAACCCTGCAAGTGCCGAATAAAATAAAGCAATCAGCATTGCTGATAGAGCAGCTATTTTTTGTGGTGCTTGTATTAAACAATTCGCAGAGATTTTTAATACTAAAAAATAAACCAAGCCCGAAATAAGACCAATATGTAAACCCGATATTGCCAGCAGATGTACCACACCCGTCTTTCTAAAGACATCCCATTGCTCATCGGTTATACCCGATCTTTCGCCCACTGTTAATGCTTTAATAACGCCTGTATAGCCGCTATTTTTTAATAGTGAAGTTAAATCATCCGCAATAAGCTGACGTAAAACATCAACCCCTCTCCAGAGTGCGCTATCCGCTAATTTCTCTGGCGGTGGCGAGTTTCTAACATACCCCGTAGCACCAATATTTTGCACAAACAACCAGCGCTCATAATCAAACCCACCCGGGTTAAATCGGCCATGCGGTTTTTTTAACTTAACCGTTAATCGCCACTGCTGTCCTGATTTAATAGATGCTTTCGGAAAAAACCAGCTGAGTCGTAGGGTCTTGGGCAAATGTTTATTTGATTTTGATACCGCAAAATCAAAGCGTACCCTGCGTTCATCATATTGCGGAAGACCAATAATGGTTCCTTCCACCAGGATATGCTTGCCCTCTAAATGATCCGGCAAGCGATCAACTAAACGACTATGGGCAAAAGCAACTGCCCATAACAGACCGATAATAAAAAACATCAGCCGCCAATAATTTAATACCGCTAAAAATGGCACTAAACAAATAAAACCCAAGACCCAAAAATTTTCAGGCAATACAGGAAATTGTTGAACAACAATAATGCCCGCTACAAAGGATAAAACTGAAAATAACATGGCTTAATAAGCAAGCATCAATTATTAACGCCTTACTTTTATCTATTTTATCTCAAACGACCTGACTAACTACGCTTCACCTAGAGGTTTTTGCTCTGCTTTCGCATAACTTTTAACAAAATCCTGTAAACCTTGTTGTACCAGATCATATGTGCTAACAATATTACTGGCTATATCACCTTCCAAAACATCAAGACCACTTAATATTTTTCTGGCATCTACAAATCCCTTATCGATACCCCCTTTAATAATCTCTGTAAATGCGTTAACCGCTTCTTCATCAGACATTTCGGCGTTTTGATCCCTATATTGCGTAAAGAAAGCAGTACTCATTGAAACAATTCTATCGGCAGTCGCTTTTGGACTGACATCAAGACCCGAATCATAGGCATTTTGAATAGCATTATCCCCAAGCTCGCCTTTTAGCACCTCATTAATGCCTTCTATTGCTGCTTTATATAACAAGGCTAAAGGTTCATTACCTGCACTCACGCTCACCTCTAAACTTGACTTTAGAACGGATGCGTTAAGCTGCTGCTTTGCAGACAACCCTTCTGTTTTCTTCAACTCATTTTTTTCATTTTCCGCAGCAGAAACCGTTTGACCCAAAGTGCCGTCAGTTGATTTGATATACCCTGCTTTTAAACTATCAACTTTATGCCCCAATGTACTTGCATTCATTTCATTTCCCATGACATTCACCTTTGCATATTTTATATGCTTAACATAGCGACTGATTACCGCTAAACTAAAGGAATATCACCTATTAATAAATACAACACCCACTCTAAACCTGATAGACTTAAGAGAATTTACTAACTCAAGACCCAGCATCATGCCCAAAAAACTAATAAAAAAATATCTGCCTGATCCTGAAAAATTAAAACAACAAAAAAGCCTGCAATTTTTAGGTGATAGATTACATGAACCTAACTTATGGCACTTAAACAGAAAATCTGTCTCCCTGGCTTTTGCTATCGGTTTATTTGCAGCATGGATACCAACACCGGGACAAATGGCGATTGCCGCTGTTGCTTCTTTTTACCTTAGAGCTAATTTGCCTATCTCGGTTGCATTAGTCTGGATAACCAATCCTTTAACGATGCCCCCCATGTTTTACTTTGCTTATATTGTAGGTTTATTGTTATTAGGGCAAGGGTCGCCCGGTGCTGATTTTGAATTTACTGTTGAAAGTATTATGGCTAATTTAGGCGATATTGGTGGACCCTTTTTATTGGGCTGCCTTATCCTTGGCATTATCTCTTCAGTCATAGGCTATTTGGGTATTCGTTTATATTGGCAATATGCAATTAGCAAGCAATGGCGCGCCAGAAAAAAACGTTAAATAGAAGCAGTCATATTCATTACTGAATATAACTGCTTTTTCAACACCTCTAAATGGGTACTGAATCAACTACATCAGCGACACTATCAATCACATCATCTGCCGCATCTCCCGCAACCGGTACAATCGAAATAATAGCACCGCCTAAACGCATAGGTACAGTCACAACCTTGGTCAACAAACAGCCTTGCACGGTGAGTGACAACAACATAATAACCCCTGTTTTCTTAAAAACCATAAGATACTCTAATAATTTACATTGATACAATCAAACCATCTTCCATATGTAAAACCCTATCCATTCTTTGTGCTAAGTCCGGATCATGAGTCACTACTAAAAAGCTCACTTGCAATTCCTGGTTTAATTCCAGCATCAACTGATAAATCTGTTCTGCTGTTTTACTGTCTAAATTACCTGTAGGCTCATCCGCTAGCACACATTTGGGTTGATTAATTAATGCTCTGGCAACTGCGGCACGCTGCCTTTCTCCACCGGAAAGCTCACCCGGTTTGTGTTCTATTCTATGCCCTAAGCCAACACGATTCAGTATCTCAATCGCTTGTTTACGTGCTTCCTTTACTGATTTTCCTGCAATTAAAACAGGCATTGCCACATTTTCCAGAATAGTAAATTCACCCAGTAAATGATGAAACTGATAAATAAATCCCAATGAGCTATTTCTTAATTGACTTAGCTTTGATGCCCGAATCGTATTTAGATTCTCACCATCTAAAATAACCTGACCCTGGGTTGGCTTTTCTAAACCACCCAATAAATGCAGTAAGGTACTCTTCCCTGAACCTGATACACCCATAATAGCCACGCGCTCACCAGCATTAATAGATAAATCAACACCTTTTAAAACCTCAACATCCAAATCACCTTGCTGATAACGCATGGTTAATTGTTGGCATTGCAATATCACTGAATCATTCATATCGCAATACCTCGGCGGGATTTACTCTGGAAGCCTGCCAGGCAGGATATAAGGTTGCAAGCAAAGATAAAACCAGGGCAATGCCTGAGATGGCATAAACATCTGACCACACCAGTTTAGAAGGCACATCACTAATGTAATACACATCAGCCGCCATAAACTGAATCCCAAAAAAGTTTTCTATCGCAGGAATAATCGTTTCAATATTTAATGCTAAAAGCACCCCTCCCAAGGTACCTAAGGCAATACCGATCACACCGATTATCCCTCCCAAAACAATAAAAATCCCCATTACAGATAGATTGGATAAGCCCTGGGTTTTTAAGATAGCAATATCCCCTCGCTTATCCGTCACCACCATCACCAAGGTAGAAACAATATTAAATGCTGCCACAGCAACGATCAGTAACAAGATAATAAACATCACCCGTTTCTCAGTTTTAATCGCTGTAAAAAAATTACTATGTGCTTTGGTCCAATCACTCACTCTATATTGACCATACAATGTATTTGCTAATGAACGCGTTATTTGTGGCGCATTGAACAAATCATCCAGCTTCAACCTCAAGCCACTCACCGCATGACCTAAACGAAATAATTTACTGGCATCATGCATGTGAATAATCGCCATATTTCGATCATATTCATACATCCCTACTTTAAAAACACCCACCACGGTAAAGCGTTTTAAGCGAGGTAAAATACCCGCAGGTGTTGAGTTAATCTGTGGACTAATAACGGTCACTTTATCGCCAGCCATAACCCCTAAATAGTTTGCTAACTCCGCACCTAAAATAATTCCAAACTGACCTTTAACCAAATCAGATAATCGTCCAACCTTCATTTTATCAGCTACTTCTGAAACATTAGGCTCATATTCAGGAATAATACCGCGTAATAAACTACCACTTACACGTCTGCCGGCATTAATCATCACCTGCCCTCGCACAAAAGGAGCCACACCTTCAACATGAGCAGTGCCTTTAAGCTTTTGTTCCAGTTGCTGCCAGTTTTCCAAGCGACCATTATTTCCAGTAATCGTGGTATGTGATGTCATACCCAAAATACGCTCACGCAATTCCGATTCAAAACCGTTCATTACAGAAAGCACAGCAATTAAAGCGGTCACCCCTAAAGCAATACCTAAAACAGAGGTCAGGGTAATAAAAGAAATAAACTGTGTACGTCGCTTTGCACGCGTATAGCGCATGCCAATATAAATAGTAAGAGGTTTAAACATAGATTTGGATTAATTTTTCTTGCATTTAGAACAAACACCATACAAATACAAGCTATGATCTTTTAATTCATAACCCAGCTTTTCGGCAATATCCTCTTGACGTTTTTCAATCACACTGTCGGTAAACTCATCTACTTTGCCACATTTCATACAGACAATATGATCATGATGTGTGCCTTTATCCAGTTCAAAAACTGAATTCCCCCCTTCAAAATGGTGTCTTTTTACCAAACCTGCCGATTCAAATTGGGTTAATACTCTATAAACAGTGGCTAACCCAATATCTTCATCTTCACTTAGCAAAATTTTATAAACCTTTTCAGCTGTCAAATGCCGCTCATTTGTCTGCTTTTCTAAAATCTCTAAAATTTTTACCCGAGGTAAAGTCACCTTTAACCCCACATTTCTTAAATCATTACTGTCCAAACGTAAATCCCCATATAAATTAAGAGTGGTCTTACCTAAAACCAGGTTATCAATGTATCTTATGATTCAGTAATGTCAAGGTGGCAGTTCATTTATATAAACGACTTAGCATTGATAACACATATAAGAATGTGCTAATTGTAGCTTTTTTATAAAACATGTGGGGGAACTTATTATCAATTGAGCCGCAAGACCTCGTCTCTTTGCCTACAGGGTCTAATCTGCTCCATGCAGATTTAGACATTCCCTCCATCCCTGGAGGTCAGATGTAGGTAAGGGGCGAGAGCTGGGAGCGGAAGCTTCAGGTCAGTGATATAGTGGCTCTCTGTTGTCGATGCATTGTTGTATCAAATTAATCATAATGTTAAGATCGCCTCATAAGTAAAGGTTTTAATATCTGTTTCTGCGAAAACCAAGCGATAGCAGTAGGCAGTAGCAATACAACCCTGCTCTTGAGTCATCAGGAATCACTGCGCCTTTAGGTCGGTGAAGACATCAAAGGATTATCTTTTAACATACGATATGATTTTCCAAATACAGCAATACCCCTCTATTCGTCATTTTAAAGAGAGCATGAGAAAAATCATTTATCCCTTAGCGTTATTATCAAGCAGCCTATTCACAGGCTGCTCTACCATTTTAAATAATCTACCCGGTGTTTACTCTTTAGATATACAGCAAGGCAATATCATCAATCAGGAAATGATTGACCAGCTCAGACCCAAAATGACTAAACGTCAGGTTTTATACATTATGGGATCCTCTATGCTAGTTGATGTTTTCCACCAAAAACGCTGGGATTACCTCTATTCTGAACAACTCAGCGGTGAAGCCAGAAAACAAAAACGTCTGTCTTTGTTTTTTAATGGTGATACGTTAATTGGTATACAAGGCGATTTTAGACCGAGCACTTTACCTGTTATAAGAGAATCTAACGAAACGACAATTGACGTGCCTGCACGTGATTTAGACAAAACCTTATGGGAAAAAATATCAGGAATTTTTAGCGATGAACCTGCCATAAACCCAGAACAATTACCGCAGAAAAAAACAAAAACGAAATAGTTTTTGTTAAAACATTTAAGAAAACCAAAAACCGAGCAACAGTTTTTAGCGCTACTTTGATGCATACTTGGTATTTTTTCTATGAAAACGACGCTGGTGCTTCACTCTTTTAATATTTAACCGCTGATTATTGATCTCTGCCTCAGATAATAACTGAAAAATATCTGCCGCCATTCCATCAGGCAAATCAACCAATGTATAAAAATCACGAATATCCATCCAGGCGATTCGCTTTCTTTCTACACCGGAGACATCAACTAATAGATTCTTTACCTCATCAGCAGATATCTGATGCTTACGTCCCACATCCAGGCGATACCGAACTACTTTCTGTTTAGCTGAAACTGTAATCAAGCCAATATTAACCTGGCGATCTAACTTAGGATTATTTAGCAAAGACAATGCCGCGGCACAATCTAAAATACTGATATTTAATTCAGAAGATAATCGTTTGACCCATGCCTTATGCTGGCTCAAATCGTGTTGAACCAGCACATGCTTTAAACGATTAATTAACTGCTCTTCCCTAGTGTGTTTCTGCTCACTATCCATAAATTACAATCGGTCCAGGTTAATATCAACAAATGCCTCATCACGCAAACGACGTAGCCACAATTCCGTTTCTTCTTCTATTTTACGTATACGAATGGCCTCTCTGACCTGGTTTTTTTTATGCTCAACACTATTATCCTTATCCTCTCTTTCCAGTACCTGGATAATATGCCAGCCAAACTGAGTTTGAACAGGGTCACTAATCCCATTAATCGACAACTTATTCATAGCCGCTTCAAAAGCAGGAACTAAAGCACCAGGACCCACCCAGCCCAAATCACCGCCATTAATAGCCGAACCTTTATCATCTGAATTAGAGCGTGCCAAAGTTGCAAAATCATCTCCATCGGAAATTCTTTCCTTTAATAAGATTAATCTTTTTCTGGCTTCTGCATCATCAATTAATTCATTGGTTTTAATCAAAATATGTCTTGCCCGCGTCTTTGTCACGATGTGCCTGTCAACCCCTTTCAATGCCAATAGCTTAATAATATGAAAACCACTAGGACTACGAATCATGTCAGCAATATCACCTTGACTCATCTTAATAACCGTATCAACAAATAGCGTTGGAATTGCACCGACCACTCGCCAACCTAAATCACCGCCATTTAACGCATTACCCCCATCAGATACCGCGACGGCTTTTTGTTTAAAGTCAGCGCCTGCTCTTAATTCCTTAACCACTTGTTCAGCCTTCTCTCTGGCTTTTTGGATAATAGTAGAAGATGCCGCTTCGGGTATGGCGATTAATATATGCCCCAAATGATACTGCACTTTTTCTTTATTCACTGCGCCTTGTGTTTCCAGATAATGAGTGACTTCTCTATCGGTTACTTTTATACGTGCTCCAATTTCTCTTGCTCTTAATTGATTAATAATAATTTCATTACGAATACTTTCTTCAAACGCCAGAAAGTTTACGCCTTGAGTTTCCAGTTCAACCCTAAACTGTTCAACACTCAGGTTGTTTGTTCTCGCAATATCAAGCACTGAACGTCTTAGCATTTCATCGCTCACATGAATCCCTGAGCGCTCAGCCACTTGTCGCTGTAATTTATCAATAATAAGTCGTTCCAACACCTGCTTTCTAAGAATAAAATCAGGTGGAATTACCACCTGATTTACCTTTAATTTCTGCTTGATGCCATTCACTTCAATGCTTAATTCCCGGTCTAAAATAACATCGTCTTCAACCACTGCAACGATGCGATCTAACAGTTCGGCTTTTACGCTAAAACTCACTAGTAATATGCTAAAAAGTAAAACTCTCATTATTGTTCTTCTTCTATTGTTCATTTATTGAGTTCTCTGGTAACCCTTAAGATTTTTCGCAAGAAAATCATCCACTTTGTCGCCAAAACTGGTTAAACCTTTTAATTCGATTTGTACAAAAATACCCGTATTCATTTCTGCCTCTACTGAATTACTTACCGTATTGGTGAATCGACGCCACATCACCCGAAAACGCCAACAACAGCTTTCTTTTTCTAAACCTAAAAAACTTTCTTTGGTGGAATTAAATTTTAATGAATACTGCCAACGCCCCACCCCAAACCAGTTATCGTACAATGGCCATCGAAAGGAGGCATCTGTTTGTATAATACGGGCTGCTACATCAGGATTATCCCGTCTATAGCGATAGCCTAAATTGACAATCTGTTTTGCCTGGTTTCTGTATTTAATATTAAACTGACCACGAGTAAAATCATTGACATCAGGGTTCCATTGCAAACCCGATGTAAATGATACATGATCCGTCAACTGACCGTTCAACTCCGCAACTATATTGGATAGACTATTGGTTTCTGGTGCACCCGAAACAACCACATTCCTGTCTTTAAAATAAACTATTTCACCGACACTTAAATTTAAACGTTCCTGACCATTTTCAGAGTCAATCAGTCGTGTGGTCATTGCCACTGTCAGTTGATTCGCATCTTGCACTCTATCTTTACCACTGAAACGATTTTCTCTAAATAAACGACCGTAATTAAAATCAAAAGTAGAACTATCAAAAACTGGAATATCCTGTTGATTATTTTCAGGAATATATAAATAAAACAATCGCGGTTCAAGCGTATGCATAAACCCGGCATTATTCCAGTTAAAATCCCGTTCAAAAAACAGACCGCTATCCACTGAAAGTATCGGTAACACACGACTGATACTTTCAGGCTTACCCTGAGTCTGACCGGTTAAGTAATACTGCGTATATTGCAAGGATGCCTTAGGCTTTAAAAAAGACCCTGCATTTTCTAGCGGTATACTAACAGATGGCTTGATATTGAACCGGTGTCCACTCACCTTGCCATTACGATAAAAATTAATATATTGATTTTCTGCCGCTATTTCAATAGGCAAACCTTCAAATTGATGCTCTAATTTTAAACTCACTTCCGGTAATTTTTGATACGGTTTGGTGCTATCGGTAATATTCTGATCTATGGTTTGATACGCCTCTAAACGCGTCACAAATGATACACCATCAGCATGGTAATTTACATTGGCAGTACTTCTAAGCTGTCGACTATTTGCAATACCCAAGGCATTATTTAAATCGTTAAAATACGCATCATCCGAGACATAATTTATATCAATATTGCTGTTTAGATTAGGGGTAAATGTTGTTTTATTTTTGAATGTACCTGAATAACGAGGTGCTTGCTTTAAGGTATCATAAGGTAAAAATTCAAAACCTAAAGAACCGGATGCCACCTTGGTTAAATATCTAAAATCCCCGCCTAACATACCCCCCCGTTTTGCCATATAACGCGGCCAAATCGTCAAATCATAATTCGGTGCAATATTCCAGTAATAAGGTGCCACAATATCCAAACCATTATTATTACTTCCTCCTACTGTGGGTGGCAAAAACCCCGATAAACGACGATTATCCAAGGGAAAAGAAATATAAGGCGTATATAAAACAGGTAACCCTTTAAATTCCAACCAGGCATGTTTAGCTGAGGCTTTTCCTGTCTTTTTATTCATTTTTAAACGCTCAGCATGTATTATCCAGTCTTGATTACCCGGACGACAACTGGTGAATGCGACCTCTTTATAACGAGACAGCACTTTACTGTCACGATAAACCACTTCAGCCGCCCCCCGAATAGGAGCCGAGGGTGAAATAAACAAGGCTTTTCTTAATCTTGCTTCATCGGTCGCTAGATTTAATAAAGCGGTGTCACTGTATAAAGAAAGCTCATCTTCACTGTAGAATACATGACCTTGTGCATCCATCGTTTCAGAAACTGTATCATAACTTGCCATATCTGACAGTACATGCTGATCGGCACGAATGATTTCAACATTACCCAAAAAACTGGTAATTTCTTTATCAAATATTTCAGAATAGTCCGCGTGTACATCCATAGGCATGGTGTTTCTTAGGTCTTTCCCAGGTATATACCGAGGGCTTTCTTTACGAGATGAAGCCGAACAATTTTCCCACGGATCGTATTTCAACTGAGACTGTAACGTGTCAAATATTTGCTCTTGATTAAAATCAAATGCCGCTGTTAATATGCCCGATGAATATTCAGCGCCATTAACCACTCTCGCCTTACCCTGAGGTTCAGACCCAACCAGGCTACAAGTCCAGGTTTCATTTTCTTCAGCCGTTGTACAAGTCCATCCTTGACGTTTAGCAACCGTTTTAGGTGGCTGAATATAAATAGGCGCAGGTTTAACAGGAACAGGAACAGGAACAGGAACAGGTGCAGGAACAGGTGCAGGAACAGGTGCAGGTAAGGTTATTGCGGTTTCAGCACTTGAATCAGGTAAAGGGTGATTCGGCTGTTCTGTCTCAACGGGAGATGGCAGGGCATGACATGACCACTCCTCACCTTCCACCTTTTCACAATTCCACGCGCCACTATTAGCAAGACTCAGTTCAGCATATAAGAGTAAGAAAAAAACAAAAATAAATCGGCAATGCATAGATGCGTGTCAGGAAAGTTGGCTTAATAACTCAGAAGTCAATAAAATGGACGGGTATTTTACCTTAGTTTAGCCACTCAATATTAAATAAAGCATCAAAACATCATGTCAATTATCGACACACGCGCCAACGCCATTATCCATTGGCTAACCCACACACTTAAACTTGATATCCAACAGTTTGAATCCGCATCCAGCGATGCCAGTTTCAGGCGATATTTTAGAGTTATCCATAATAAAGGCCAACACATCGTGATGGATGCACCGCCAGAACAAGAAAATACCGCGCCTTTTATTCGTCTTGCTACTTTATTTAAACAATCAGGACTTAATGTACCTACAATTTACCAACAACAGCGAGATCAAGGTTTTTTACTGCTGGAAGATTTTGGCTGCCACTGTTTTCTAGACAAACTCAACGAGCATAGCGCTTTAGATTTATACCACAGCGCATTTAACAGCCTGGTCACTCTGCAAACAAAGATACCCAGCAGCAGTAACTTACCCCATTACGATCAAGCCTTATTAAACAGAGAACTCACTC
>CAYMPX010000047.1:0-13939 GCA_964392135.1 uncultured Methylomarinum sp. | reverse complement strand
GACAACCCGCGGCTGAAAAAGTGCTTATATATTGATTAACACAAGGTAAAAGCAAGGTAAATACAGTCCCCACCCCTTCTTTTGAATCACATAGGATTGAGCCACTATGAGCTCTGATCACACTATCAACAACCGCCAATCCTAATCCTGTACCATTCACTTTTGTGGTATAAAAAGGCTCAAATAATCGCTGTTTGATATCCTCATTAATCCCCATGCCATTGTCTTTTATTTGAATCTTTAAACTGCTTTGATCCTGCTGAGTAATGCTCATAGTTATCTTTCCCTCACCCTTCAGCGCATCAACTGCGTTATTTAATAAATTCATACATGCGCCTAATAATGCATCGTCATTCCCCAGCATGACATCCACTTGAACATCGCTACTAACCGTAAATATCAATTCACTATGTTCGGTAATATCACGCATATTTTCACTAATTTGCTCAACAAAAGCCTGTAATGAAAAAACTTCCATAGCCAGTCGGCCTTCTTTAGCAAAAATCAACATGTCATTCACTTGTCTTTCCAGGTAATTCAGGCGCTCAAGAATTTTATTGGAAAATTTAATTCGATTGGTATCTGTCACTGTCGTTTTATTCATCTGAGATGCATATAAAATAGCGGTTGATAAGGGAGTTCGTACTTGATGCGCCATACTGGCTACCATTTCCCCCATGGCTGATAAATGCTTTTGTTGATTAAGCTTATCTTGTAATGACCTTAACTCACTCACATCAGACAGCAAAACAATTTGTCCTGATTCATTATTCAGCACGCTCTGAGTCACACTGACTCTTTTGCCATTTTTTAATTGACGCTCATGAGGGTTATCAAAAACAGCAATTAAACAGCGCTGAACCACATCAAACCAATATTCACCTATTAAAGGCTCTCCTAAATAGCGGATGGCAACGGCATTACAATCAACCACTCTATTATCCGCATTTAATACCACAACTGCCGCAGGTAATGCAGCTAATATTTGTTGTAGCCGATCTGCTAGTTTTTCTTTTTCAATTAATGAGTTAAGACGGTCGGTATGTGCAGCAGTTAAGGCTTTATTTAATGTTGCCACTTGCTTTTGCAATTCCTGATAAGAATCAGACAAGCCTTTAGAAAGCGCGTTAAAAAGCTGAAAAGCATCTGTCAGCTTTTCTGTTTTTAAAGTTTGATGGTTAACGTGAGTCGTCATATCTAATCACTGCAGTGGTATGTTATATCTAACAAAAGCAATAATCAGACCAACTAAATTACACTCTATTTATCAATATATTAAAATAAATTCGACAATAATTTGACTCTCAGCATGATTGTTTCTGCAATTATGAGAGCGCATATTTTTTCATTTTTTCAACTAAAGTGGTACGCCGTATATTCAGTCGTTTTGCCGCATGTGCAACCACACCCTGAGATTCAGCTAACGCTTGTTGAATGAGATTAATTTCCATATCACTCAAATACCCCTTTAAATCCAGCCCTTGTTCAGGTAACTGAGAGAGTATAGGTGACGCATCTAAAACGCTATCTACTTCGCTCTGTTCAAGCGGATTAGCGATTTCAGCAATGGTTTCTTCCACTACATCATTTACAACCAGACCTTCGGGGATATCATACTGTTGAAATTTCGCAGGAAGATCCGCAGTATCTACAGTTGCATTGGCATGTATAATCGCTAACCGTTCAATAAAATTTGACAACTCCCTCACATTACCTGGCCAAGGGTGTTGCATCATTAATGCTAATGCCTCATTAGTAAATTTAACGGTATCTTTTTTTGCTGCCTCCATACGTGCCACCAAATCATTGACCAACAAAGGAATGTCTTCTTTCCTTTCTTTTAATGACGGTAGTTCTATAGGGAAAACATTCAGTCGATAAAACAAATCTTCTCTAAAGCGTTTTTCCTTAATTTCATTCTCAAGGTTTCGATGGGTTGCTGCAACAATCCTCACGTCACATTCAATGGTTTTATTGCTACCTACTCGCTCAAAAGTACGTTCCTGCAAAACCCGTAATAACTTAACCTGCATAGGCATAGGCATATCCCCTATTTCATCAAGAAACAGGGTGCCGCCTTCAGCCATTTCAAAACGACCTTGCCTTGCTGTTAATGCCCCTGTAAAAGCCCCTTTTTCATGACCAAACAACTCACTTTCGAGTAACTCTCCTGGAATTGCACCACAATTAACCGGCACAAATGGCTTGTTTTTTCTATTAGAGGTGCGATGCAGAGCCTGGGCAACCACTTCTTTCCCTGTACCCGACTCACCCAAAACAAGTACCGTTGCATTTGATCTTGCAACTTGATCAATCAACTTTCTAGTTAATTTAATTTCTTGACTATTTCCTGCCAGTCCTTTATTTGACACATTATTTTTCTGAGGAATAACGGGCTTTTCAGGAACAGGTAATTTTTTTAAAGTCTCTATAAAAACAGAATAGTTACTTGGCCATTCTTGTGTTTTCGAAACCATTTTCACAATAGCAGACGATACCTGTAGTGCCGTATTTTTATCTATTAACAGGATAACGGGTAAATTGGAGGCAGTACCCAAAACAGACTTAATAAGTGTCGCCTGTTTTTCACAACCATTCCCTATAAAAATCGCACGTACATCGTTCAGATCAGTTAATACCGAAATATAATCTTCTGAGCTTACTGAAGAAACCTGATACTCCAAAAATGACAATACACTCTCAAACTGCTGAATTCTTGTCCTGTTATCATCAATTAATAATAAACGCGGCAACGCCATCTGCTTACACTCTTTCCTAAACTAAAATTCATTGCACACTATGTTTTATCAAAACATTAGCCCCCCAGATCAAGTAAATCATTGAACCATTTTACAATAAAAACTTCAATTTTTTTCAAGCTCTTGTAAGTACCTTTTAATCCTTTTAGAAACCTGAAAAAAACATCCAGACAGTAAAAACCCCAATAAATACTTGACAAATATTTCTCAACATAGAAACTAGACACTTGTTTAATAAAAACTGAGTTCCTTTCTTTGAACGATATTTCTCTTGGTATCCTATTTGGTATACTGGCTGCACTACTACTTCTTTCTGCTTTTTTTTCAGGTTCTGAAACGGCATTGATGACCTTAAACCGTTATCGGTTACAACATCAGGTCAAACTAAAACATAAAGGAGCCATCAAAGCGCACAAGTTATTACAACGTCCAGACCGCTTAATGGGATTGATTTTATTAGGTAATAATTTTGTAAATATTGCTGCATCCTCCCTGGCAACTATCATTGCTATAAGGCTAATTGATGACGGTATTATTAATCTGAGTCAGGAAGAAAGTATTCTTGCCTCAACCATAACCTTAACGCTTGCCGTGCTTATTTTTTCAGAAGTCACGCCAAAAACATTAGCTGCGATTAAACCTGAAATCCTGGCCTATCCGGCTGCCTGGGTATACACTCCATTATCAAAACTATTTTACCCTTTGGTCTGGGTCGTTAATTTAATTTCCAACCTATTACTACGAATAGTGGGAATTAATGCATCTAAAACAAGACAAGACTCTCTAAATAAAGATGAATTAAAAAGTATCGTATCTGACGCTAAAAACTTAATGCCCGCTCGGTATCAAAATATGCTTTTAGGTATTTTAGACCTTGAGTCCGCATCAGTAGAAGATATCATGACACCCAGAAATGAGATTATTGGTATCGACCTGGAAGATTCTCTTGAATCCATTATCCAGCAAATCCAAAACAGCCCTCATACTCGCTTACCTATTTATAAAAAAAGTATCGACCGTGTGATTGGTTTTTTGCATTTAAGAACCTTAATACCTTTAATTAACCGCATAGACTTTGATAAACAAAGTATTACTGAAAACCTGACAAAACCTTTCTTTATTCCTGAAAGCACGCCACTTCATCAACAAATACAAAGTTTTAAATCAGAGAAACTGCGTATTGGTTTAGTCGTTGACGAATATGGTGATGTCCAGGGGTTAGTTACATTGGATGATCTATTACAAGTTATTGTTGGAGAACTGGTTGCCGAAGAGGTTGATGTTAAAAAACAAAAAGATGGTAGCTATTTAGTGGATGGTAGAGTGACCGTACGAGAACTCAATCGTATTACGCAGTGGAGCTTACCAACCAAGGGTCCAAAAACACTCAATGGCCTTATCATTGAGTACATGGAAACCATTCCTGAATCTGGCGTGAGTGTCAGTTTACATGGTTATCGACTGGAGATTATTAAGCGCGATAAAAACACCATAAAATTAGTTAAATTTTACCCTGAAAAATAACATTTTATTCAGCACGCTTACATTATTACGTCTATACTACTTAATCTAGGCAAGTCGTTTTACGAGAACAATGGCAAAATTTACAGTTTACTTTAAAGATAAAGTAGTTCAATCCGAGATATTTGACTCAGGCGTAATTCATATTGGTCGAGATGAGAGCAACGACTTAGTGATTGATAACCTCACCGTAGCAACAGCACACGCTGTCGTTATCATTAAAGAGGGTAGCAGCATCATAAAACAGCTTAACGATGATTTTCCTTTATTTATCAATAACGAAAAAGTAAAAGAATCACTGCTTCAAGATAACGATATAATATCCATTGGAAAGCACAAAATTATTTTTAGAACAACGGAATCGATCCCTGACGCACATAACAATAATGTGGCTAATAAAGACCTCAAATACCTTAATGAGAAACTGAAAGACAAAACAAAGACACCTGATGCCAACCTCCAGGTATTAGATGGTCAACATATCGGTCGAATTTTACCATTGAAAAAAGCCATGACTCGCTTTGGTCATAGCGGCACCGGTGCCATCATAATATCAAGACGAAAAGACGGTTACTTTATATCTTCGCTTGAAAGTGATGCGAATATACTGGTTAATAACCAACCATTGTCTGATCAGGTGATTAATTTAAACCAGGATGATATTATCATTATCGACAATATCTCCATGCAATTCTTTCTAGAAAACTAATTATGACCGACTTAAGCAAGAACAAACGTCATTTTCACCGCATTTTCTACAACGCAGATGTCACTTTAAACAGTGAAGTAAGCACGACCCCTTGCAAACTCATTGATATTTCTTTAAAAGGTTGTCTATTACGCTTTGAGCATCCTTGGACAGAGCCTTTAGAAGGCTTATATACAATGAAGTTAACATTATCTGATGACATTAGTATCACTATGCAAATCACTGTCACCCATGTGATAGGTAATGATGCAGGTTTTAAGTGTGAGCATATTGATATTGATAGTATTTCCCAATTGCGTCGCTTGGTTGAACTTAATCTTGGTGATAGCAACATGTTAGAAAGAGACTTACTGGCACTCGCTGAATATAAAGATCAGCCTTAAAAATCTTCAAATACATCAAGCGCTTCCGATACGGTAGCAACCGCTTTAATCGTTAATCCTTTAATCAGCTCCTTAGGCGCATTCGCTTTAGGAATAACGGCTTTTTTAAAACCATGTTTTGCCGCTTCATTTAATCGCGCATAGCCATTCGCAACCGGTCTGATTTCTCCATTCAAACCTATTTCACCAAAAAACACGGTGTCATGGGGAATAATTTTATCTTTAAGACTAGAGACCACACCGACTAATATCGCTAAATCAGAGGCTGTCTCCGTCACTTTTATACCGCCTACGACATTGGCATAAATTTCATCATTGGCAGTAAAAATACCCGCATGCCTGGATAACACCGCTAATAGCATTGCTAATCTGTTTTGATCCAGCCCCACAGCTAATCGCCTGGGATTTCCATACTGACTTTCCGTCACTAATGCTTGAATCTCAACCAATAAAGGGCGCGTACCTTCCCAAATAACGGTAACCACACTGCCTGATGAAGGCTTATCTGATCGTGACAAGAACATAGCAGAAGGATTTTTAACCTCCTTCAAACCGCTGCTACTCATAGAAAAGAAACCTATCTCCCCTACACTACCGAATCTGTTTTTATCAGATCGTAACATTCTAAACCTTGCATCATCAGTCGATGATAAAACCACCTGAGCATCCACGATATGGCTCAAAGTCATAGGCCCTGCCAAGGACTGGTCTTTAGTCACATGTCCGACCATAAAAATAGAGACATTATTTTTCTTGGCATATTGAGTCAAATAACTTGCTGATTCTCTGACTTGAGAGACTGACCCTGGCGCAGTATCCGAATTTACAGTATGCATCACCTGAATTGAATCAATAATAAGCAATACAGGCTGCTCCTGATCAACACAATCACAAACACGTTGTACCGACGTTTCAGCCAGCATTTTTATAGCATGGGCATCCAATCCCAAGCGGTGCGCTCTCTCAGCAATTTGCTGTAAAGATTCTTCACCAGACACGTACAACACAGGAACTCCAGTCCGAGCCGCATTGGCAATAACTTGCAATAAGATGGTACTTTTTCCTGCGCCTGGCGCACCACCAATCAGAACCACGCTCCCTCTCACAATTCCACCGCCTAAAACACGATCAAACTCTACCAGACCCGTTGATATGCGTTCCGCCTGAGCCAGGTCTACATCAGATAATAGCTTGACTTCTGAGCGATCACCCGCATACCCTGATGATCTCGGGTTTACTTTGTTGGTGGAACCTAATCGAATTTCCTTAACAACATTCCATTCCCCACATACTGTACATTGCCCTGCCCAACGAGGGTATTCAACACCGCATTCGGTACAAACAAATGCGGTTTTTTGTTTTTTAGCCATAATCCATAAAATTTAAACTCAACCACTAGAACGCACATAACCTTTAACAAGCCACCTAAGGCAATCAATAACTTATATCGTCTTTCTCTCTACCCGTGAGGTAACGCCACATAATAAAGTATAGGGAATAGTATCTGCATAATGCGCTATTTCCTCAACAGCCAAACCGTCACCCCAAAGTGTTACCGGATCACCTGCCTTGGCATGTTCCTGACAACTTAGATCAACCGTAATCATATCCATAGAAACACGCCCGACTAACGACACTCTTTTTCCATTAACTAAAACAGGCGTCCCTGTCTTAGTATAACGAGGGTAGCCATCACCATAACCTATTGCTACCACACCCAGTCGGGTTGTGATTTCACTCGTCCAAGTACCTGCATAGCCAACCCGTTCCCCGGCTTCAATCTCTTTAACTGAAATCAAATGAGAATGCAAACTCATTACGGGCATTAAATCCAACAACTCCCTGTCGTCATCAGGAAAAGGTGAAACGCCATATAACATGATACCAGGGCGCACCCAGTCAGCAATTGAATCAGGCCAAGCCATAATACCCGCAGAGTTAGCAATACTTTTCTCTCCCTCATAGCCATTCACTTGATTATTAAACTGCTTTATTTGCTGTAAAGTGACTACATTTTCCTTATCATCTGCACTGGAAAGATGGGTCATAAAAGAAACAGGCTGTTTAACACAAATACATGCGAAAAGTCGCTGATAAATGCGTTCAAATTCAGCCGCATCAAGCCCTAATCGATTCATACCTGTATCAAGCTTTAACCAGACCGATAGTTTTTTCTGTACTGGATAGTTTTCCAATATATCAAGCTGTCCAGCCGAGTGCAGCACAATATCTAAATCATATTCTGTTAAAGTATTTAATTCTTGTTCGCAAACAAAGCCTTCTAAAACCATGATCCTGTTTTTAAAGCCCGATTGACGCAGCTGAATGCCTTCGTATGCGCGGGCAACCGCCACAGCATCAACCTCATTCAATGCCTTGGCAATACGCAATAAGCCATGACCATAAGCATTGGCCTTAATAACAGCCATAATCTTTGCTTCAGGTGCATAACTTTTGACCCTTGCTATATTATGCTTGACTGCTGCCAGGTTAATTCGCGCATAAGCGGCTAATGTCATTCATAATCCTCAGCAGAATAAGGGTCACCCGCAAAACTCTCAAACCGGGTAAATTGACCCAAAAAGGTTAAGCGCACGGTTCCTAGTGGACCATTGCGTTGTTTACCAATAATAATCTCAGCGATACCTTTATCCGGACTGTCCTCGTTATAGACTTCATCTCGATAAACAAAAACAATTAAATCAGCATCCTGCTCAATCGCTCCTGACTCCCTTAAATCGGACATCACGGGTCGTTTATTAGTACGTTGCTCCAGATTACGGTTAAGCTGAGACAAAGCAACAACCGGTACATTTAATTCCTTCGCTAATGCTTTTAAGCCTCGGGATATATCAGAAATTTGTTGCACCCGACTTTCACCACTGGATGGCGACTGCATAAGCTGTAAATAGTCCAAAACAATAAGTCCTAAAGGCCCATGCTCACGAACTAGCCGCCTTGATCTGGCTCTCACTTCAGTAGGGGTCAGAGCCGGAGTATCATCAATAAATAATTTAGTTTCAGCTAACATATTAATGGCCGAGGTTAAACGTGGCCACTCATCATCGTCTAACTTACCGGTTCTCACTTTATTTTGATCAATACGCCCTAACGAAGACATCATCCGCATGGCTAAAGAATCACCCGGCATTTCCATACTAAAAACAGCAACCGGCTTATCCCCTTGAATAGCCACATTTTCAGCTATATTCATAGCAATGGTCGTTTTACCCATTGAAGGTCGCCCTGCTATAATAATCAGATCTGCGGGTTGCAAGCCTGAGGTTAAATCATCAAAATCTGAAAACCCGGTACTAGCCCCGGTAATATTGCCTTCCTGTTCATACAATGTTTCTATTTTATCAACGGCTGATGCCAACAAATTCTTGATAGATTTGAAGCCGCCCTCTTGCCCTCGTTGTCGCTGTTCAGCAATTTTAAAAACTTCCCGTTCCGCATGTTCCAATAAATCACTCGTATCCCGACCTTCTGTATTAAAAGCAGAATCTGAAATATCTGTTCCAACATGAATCAACTGCCTTAGAACCGAACGATCTCTTACTATATTGGCATAAGCAACAATATTTGCAGCACTTGGTGTCTCTTTAGCTAATGTCGCTAAATAACTCAATCCACCAATCGACTGTAATTCATCAATCGTTTCTAAAGTCTCAGAAAGAGTCACCACATCAAACGGCACCTGCTTTTCAGCCAGCTGTTCTATCGCACTAAATATCAAACGATGGTCTTTTCGATAGAAATCATCAACAAAAACTTTATCGGCAACAGAATCCCAAGTCTGGTTATCAAGCATTAAACCGCCCAAAACAGACCGTTCTGCTTGAATCGAGTGAGGAGGAATTTTTAATGACTCAACTTCATAGTCAGGCTGATAAGAATAATTTTCCATATTTCTACTTTTCGTATAACAAGCTCTCTATTATATACTCACAAATTAACTCTATTTAAAATCAGCTGAAAATTTCTTCAACATCGGTTATTATTATTTATAGAAAAAGAACCAGCGCCTTATCATTACAAGCGTTCAGGTTCTAAACTCCCCCTGCAAAACATATCATGCAGATTAAATCCTTTTTTAACTCAGGAGTCTCTGAAAACTCAGTGACTCCATTTACATAAAATAAATCTATGACTCAAGACGAATTAAAAAAACAAGTTGCACAAGCTGCTCTGGAATATATCAAAGGAGAATCTATTATCGGTGTTGGAACTGGTTCAACCGTCAATTTCTTTATTGATATGCTAGGCGATTACAAAGACGATATTAAAGCGGCGATATCAAGCTCTGATGCCACAACTGAACGCCTTAAAAATATTGGCATTTCAGTGATGGAATTAAACAGTGTGGATAATGTTGCTGTCTATATTGACGGTGCGGATGAAGTAGACCCAAACAAAAAACTAATTAAAGGTGGCGGCGGCGCTTTGACGCGTGAAAAAATCATTGCAGCAGCCAGTGACAAGTTTGTTTGTATTGTTGACAGCACAAAATCTGTTGATGTTTTAGGTGATTTCCCTTTACCTGTTGAAGTTATCCCTATGTCTCGCAGTTATGTTGCCCGTGAATTAGAAAAACTGGGTGGCAGACCTGTTTGGCGTCAAGATTATTATACTGACAATGGCTGTGAAATTCTGGATGTCCACGGTCTTAAGATTAGTGACCCTATGGAATTAGAACGCATTGTTAACGATATTACAGGTGTCGTCACTAATGGTCTGTTTGCTCATAGAGATGCTGATGTTGTATTAATCGGTAACGGCAATAAAGTAGATATAATGCAATAACAGCATTATTACAGACACAAAAAAAGGCCGATACAGAAATCTATATCGGCCTTTTTTATATCAACCTGAATCTACCATCAGGCTCAGATTTCAAGCATAATACTTTACAAAGTATCGACAGCATTCAAATCAGAGAATGCTTGCTCTAAACGAGTTACCATAGCTATTTCACCTGCACGTTGCCATACACGTGGATCATAGTATTTCTTGTTAGGGCTATCTTCACCATCAGGGTTGCCAATTTGACCTTGCAGGTAAGCCTCATTCTTCTTGTAGAAGTTCATAATACCTTCCCATGTCGCCCACTGAGTATCCGTATCTATGTTCATTTTAACCACACCGTAACCAATGGACTCTTTGATTTCCGTTTCAGAAGAACCGGAACCACCGTGGAATACGAAAGTTAATGAATTGTCTTCCAAATTGTACTTTTCAGAAACATATTTTTGAGAATCACGAAGAATAGTTGGTGTTAATTCAACATTACCTGGTTTATAAACGCCGTGTACATTACCGAAAGAAGCAGCAATCGTAAAACGAGGGCTTATTTTACTTAACTCTTCATAAGCATAAGCAACTTCTTCAGGTTTAGTATATAAATCCGCTTTATCCATACCCGTGTTATCAACACCGTCTTCTTCACCACCCGTGCAACCTAATTCGATCTCAAGCGTCATATCCATTTTAGACATACGCTCCAGGTATTTAGCACAAGTTGCAATATTTTCCTCTAAAGACTCTTCAGATAAATCTAACATGTGCGAACTGAATAATGGCTTACCCGTTTCTTTAAAAAACGCTTCACCCGCATCCAACAAACCATCAACCCAAGGAAGTAGTTTTTTAGCACAGTGGTCAGTATGTAAAATTACTGGAACACCATAAGCTTCTGCAACATTATGGACGTGTTTTGCGCCTGAAATAGCACCAAGTATAGCGTTACCTTGACCTTCTAATTTAAGACCTTTACCCGCAACAAAAGCAGCGCCACCATTTGAGAACTGAATAATAACAGGTGACTTCACTTTTGCAGCCGCTTCAATAGCACCGTTAATTGAATCTGTATTAATACAGTTTACAGCAGGTAATGCAAAGTTATTTTCTTTACAAATTGCAAAGATTTTTTGTACATCATCGCCTGTTACAACGCCTGGTTTTACAACATCTAATATTTTTTGTGACATGTTTTAAATCTATTTGTGTATAAGATCGAATTCCATTCCGTGATATTAATAAAGCAAAGCTAACTATTTCAGATGAAATAGTTAGCTGCTATTAACTCTTAAGTAAGAATGAATACCGTAGGTTGGGTTACGCTTTAAGCTTCTACTGCAGCAAGCCTGTCAGCAAGTAACTCTTCTAACGTTACTAACGCTTTTTCAAAACCTTGAATACCTTCAGCTAATTTATCTGTAGCCATACGATCTGCCGCATGCATAGTATCAAAAGTAGCTTTATCAACAGAGATTTTTTCAATATCCATAGCTGCTGATTTTGTAGCATCTAGTTTAATTGGTAAGTCAGCTTCAGTTGCTTGTAGCTCTTCAAGAAGTCCTGGAGATATTGTTAATAAATCATTACCTGCTAATTCTGTAATCTCACCCACATTACGGAAGCTAGCACCCATAACTTCAGTTTTATAACCGAATTTTTTATAATAATTGTAAACAGCTGTTACAGAAACCACACCTGGATCTTCAGCAGGCTCATAAGAATCACGACCCGTATCTTTTTTATACCAATCAAGAATACGACCAACAAATGGAGAAATCAATGTAATACCATTCTCAGCACATGCAATCGCTTGATGTAAGCCAAATATTAATGTCAGGTTACAAGAAATTCCTTCTTTTTCTAAAACAGCTGCCGCTTGTATACCTTCCCAGGTTGCAGCAATTTTAATAAGAATTCTTTCTTTTGAAATACCTGCCGCTTCGTATTGAGCAATAATTTCACGTCCCTTTGCAATAGTTGCATCTGTATCAAAAGATAAACGCGCATCAACTTCAGTAGAAACTCGACCAGGGATAATATCAAGAATTTTAAGACCGAAAGAAACAGCTAAACGGTCAAATGCCAATGTCACAACATCTGCAGCTGATGCCGAAGCACCTAACGTTTCTCTGGCAGCTTTTAAAGTATCATCAACAATACTTTGATATTCTGGCATTTGAGCGGCCATAGTGATAAGAGAAGGATTTGTAGTTGCATCACGAGGCGTGAATTTTTCAATTGCGTTGATGTCACCCGTATCCGCAACAACAACAGTAACAGCTTTAAGTTGATCTAATAAATTAGCCATGGATAATACCTCTAGGATAAAGTTTAAAATTAATTCAAATATATTGGATTATGATAAGTTTCACACATCACAATCCAATATAAGTGAAAGTAGAATAGAAGAAAGAACACATCCTTGTGTCTTATCTATTTTAATAGATAAAGGGGAAAACTCAATGGAGTAAAATTAATTCAATCAACCACGGTTGTTTAAATACTTTTCAACACCTGACAGGTTTTCTTTAGCCATCTTCTTTGCTTGAATAGCCTGACGAGCCATATATTTACTGACTCCACTTACAGGCGCTTTTTCTTTTCCAGCCAAGTATTTAGCCACACCACTTACTGCTGAACTCTCAGCATCCGCTACAGCTAAACCCTGTTTTTCTTGTAAATACCTGGCAACACCGGTCACATTATTTTGTGATACCAAACCTTCTTGCTTACGCAAATATTTAGCGACACCTGTAACACCTGATGTATCACGACATACCTTGCGCTGCTTTACATTGGAATTATTTTCTGCAGCTGCTTTTGAGTCCTTTTTAAATAAGACAAAGCTAAAAATAAAAACAACAAACAGAGCGATTAAGTAATTTTCTTCCATTACTCTACCCTCGGTCTTTCAAGTATTTTTCTACGCCTGTTACTGATGCTAATCTTGCAGAAACCTTTTGTTTCGCAACATATTTAGAAACACTACTTACTGCAGTATTACGCTCTTCCAAGTACTTTGATACACCACTTGGTTTTGCACCGGCTTTACCTTCTAAATACTTATCAACACCACTTATCGCTTCACCACTTGTTGTCACTTCAACTGGGCGTACAGCAGTTTTTCTGACAGGCACGGTCTTTTTAGCACTTTTGCTATAAAAAACAAAACCCGCAACGGCAAGAACAGCCAAACCAAGAATTAAACTAAGTGAAGATTCTTCACTCTCTGCTTGAGCAGTTTCAGTTTCTTCCACAGCTAAACGACTAACAGAAGTGCTAGCTGTAGCAGATGAAGGTGATACCTTATCTTTTGTGTGCTTGTAACCCTTATCTTGAAACAAAACCTCGGGTTCAAAATTTGCTGCTGGAAAATCTGGATCAGCAACACTGACTTCTGCTACAAACTTCGCCTTCGAAGATGAACTCGATGTTGTAGAACCTGTGTGTTTGTAATCAGAATCCTGATATACAATTATTGGTTTAAAATCTGTTGCTGGGTACTTGCTATCAGCTTCCGCAACAGTAGCAGATAACAAAAATGAAACCAACAAGCCCTTGGTTAACTTACTTATCTTCACGTTTAGACTCCCCTATATGCCTTTTTTATAACTAACTGAAAAATTACTATTTTTGATATTAAAACTAACTCTTGATATATCAAGAGTTAGTCGCAAATAATACTCTATTTTTAATCAGCTATCTATTTTATAGAACGTCTTTAACGTTCTTTACTACATTCTCAACAGTAAAGCCGAAGTGTTTCA
>CAYMPX010000046.1:6146-14073 GCA_964392135.1 uncultured Methylomarinum sp. | reverse complement strand
ACTTACTGTCAGGATAATGAACTGGCATGGATAGACTGGGATATATCCAAAAGAAATGAGGATATGTTACGCTTTGTTCAGCAAATGATTGCATTACGTAAACGCCATGCCTCGCTTATGCGCAGACGTTTTTTAACAGGTAAAGAGATAGAAGGAAGAGGCATTAAAGACATATCCTGGCACGGTGCTAAACTTGATACACCCTTATGGAATGATCCTGAAGCTCGGTTATTAGCCTTTACTTTAGCGGGCGTGAAAGAAGATGAGGCTGATTTACATGTCGTCATCAATATGTCTGATGAACACACCCTGATTAAACTTCCTGAAATTGAAGGCAGAAAATGGTGTTTAGCACTGGATACCTCTGAACAATCACCCTCAGATATTATCCGGCATCCCAATCAAAAACCTTTATCTAAAAATACCTTTCTTGTAAAAGAGAAGACCATTGTTGCTTTTGAAAATATCACGCATTAGGAACGTGCATGAAATAACGTATGCATCTAATACGGGGCGCAGATCTTTAGCCTACATTATAAAAGGTGGATTAAAGATCCGCGCCCCCAAGGTTGTCGAAATTATTTCATGCACGATCCTTAGCTAATTGTTGGGGGTATACTATCGCTAACCCGACCCAGCCAAATCATTTAATAATAAACCCTTAACAACTGCTGTATTTCTGAAAATTCATAGAGATAAGGTTTAGCCACTTGATGATTAGCGGCTATGACAACTAAGTCATGAGAAAAAACCGAGGTGTTATACCAATTAAAACTGCCATCAATCACGATATAATCATCAATAATGCAATATTTTGAATGGATCGGTGAATAGGGTACATCATGATCATCCTGACCGTAAACCAGACCTACAGAAACACCGGCAAACCTCAACTGATCCACGGCGGGTAATAAAGGCTGGCTTAATTCTTCCGCCATAGAACGTACAACCCCCACTTTGCCTTGTCTGGCGATATGACCATTTAATAATAAGCGTACATCAACCCCTCTGTTTTTGGCATTAATCAGAGCAGTGATAACACTGTCATGATAATCACCCAGCAATTCGCCTATCAAAAACAAAGTCACCTTAATCGAATGCTGCGCTCGATTAATTTCACTCAAAATAGCGTGGTGAGGAAGATAATTCTCACCGCTTTGCACGGTATGCCGTCCAAAGGTATAAAGTAAATTAAAATGACTGAGGGGATCAACACCATACTGTTGAATAACGCCCCCGCGTTGACTCTGAAATATATTATCCAGCAATCGACAAACACCTTTAGAATGAAAGGTCATGCCAGATTCCCAATTAGCCCACCAGCGATCAAAGGTAATATTAAAAGATCCCATGATGCAATCTTCATCATTAAAAATGATAAATTTGGTATGCATATCGGGTTCTACTTCAATCAAATGGTGATCAGGACTACAAACCACACCGAGCAATTCTATCCCTGCCCGTTTTAATCGGGCATAACTGTGACTATTGGTCAGCGTCATCTTTCGCCAATCTACAATACACTGAACCCATACGCCCTGTTCGCTGGCATGAATCAAATGCGTAATGAAATCGGCATCATCAATACAATCAACACTGACTTTAATGGTACATAACCTGTCGTGCTGTTGCCGTTTACACTGCATCACTTTATCGATCAGATGATGAATATAGCTTTTAGGGTGATAAGGATGGTTTAACTGACCTTTGGTAAATTTAGGAACCAATTCCAGCGATTCAAAATGATGATTCATCCAGTCAACATCGCATTGCAATTCACCGACATTTAATTCATAAGTACGGTAAGAATTATGAGTTGAATACTCTGCTGCAATTTCACGATACTGGTGTTCATCGGGGTTGCCCTGTAACTGCGGCCAGTCCATAAAAATATATTCTTTTTCAGAAGCAATAGAAGCCCCATCCTTATGGATGATAAAAGAAAATTTAACACAATTAACCTGCCCATAAGTCCCTGAAAACGGATGAATATAGAAATCCCGGGTACTGCGTTTATGCCGGTTCCATTCAATATCATAGGCATCTGTATCAACAATATACGTTTCACATATACCATTGTTACTATAAACTTTTAACACAATTTTCAGATTAACCTGAGCACCATGAAACAACTCAAAATCAATCTTGCCCCAGCGGACAAAGAACTCATGATTAAAGTCGTTAACTCTGGCGAATGAACCACCCATCTCACCTCGAATGGGTCTAGCATAATGTTCTGCTATTTCCATATTACTTTCCCTTACTCTCTGAGTTATCAGCCTTAGGTTCAAATGTCATAAAGTAACCACAATGGTCAGACACCCGCCCATAATCCTGTTCTGTAAAAACCACCTTTGCAGAGGTCACTTGTAATGCACTGGCTTTGTTCATAAACACATAATCAATACGATAATCCTCGGTCAATAAATCTTGCCAGTGTGCATCATTGACTCTAAATATTTTTTCAAATATACCCTGTTTATTCGCTGCCAGGAATTGATCATCATACTCGTTCGAATCAACCACTAACGCATAACCACTGCTGCCTGCTGTAATATTAAAATCACCACACAACAGGGTTGCTTTAACCCCATCTGTCTGCGTTTCTTCCACCCATTGATGCAGTCGCTGAAACTGTTGCTCAAAACCATCTTCCAGCCAGCTTAAATGTGCAGAAAACACATTAATTTTGCCAATATAAGGCACATGAGCGCGTGCCATCACCACTTTTCTGGAATGAATACTATAAATATCATGACTGTCCGAGACATACCGGGACTGATGATCCGATAAAGGATATCGACTTAAAATCGCAACACCTTCACGATATGTATCAAAGCCTAAATGTGACCAGTCGGTATGTAGATGAAAAGGTTTCACTAAACGATCATTGATGATTTTTGCCGAATTTGATTCCCAATCCCCTTCCCCATCCTTCCAGTACTCGGCAACTTCCTGTAAACAAACAATATCAGCATCCAGTTCATTAATGGCTTTAGCAATTTGAGTGAACTTGTCATCCTGATTTTCTTCCTGATAACAATGTAAGTTAAGAATCAAAATTTTTAATTGCTCTCGTTGCAAAGAATAATTATTACCTGAATTATTATCCCATACAATCTGCTGGTCATTTTCACAACAAATACTGTATTGCAACTGAAAGGCATCAATATCATCAATGACCCCAAACCAAATCTCAACCCCATATTGATTAGGGTTTCTGGCATTACTGGCGCATTCATTATCCCAATGATTTCGTTTAAAGTGACAGCGGATTTTTTGTGTGGTTTGCCAGTGATTGGTGGTCCAGTGAATGCTTACTTTATTCGCATTAAATGATTTATCAATGGCAATAGTGACGGGAATAGATGACTGCTGTTGTGTTAAATTATTAGCAAAAGCAATATTTTGAATCAACGTGTTATGCGCCAGTTTTATTCCTGAGTCGGCTTCACTTGAATAGTTATCACCTTGATTATTATCCCAATACTCATCGGCATAGACTTTGTACCGCAAACTAAACCGAATATTACCAGGCAGTGACAACGCTGTACTTAGGGGTAACACAACATCAGCCTGCCAGTATTCCTTATCATTACCTTGCATGCTGTGATATTGCGCTGGCAAAACATGCAAAACACCCTCTTCGCCAGACCAAAGCACATCAACCTGCTTAGCATAAGCAAGATTTTCTACCCGCATAAAAAAACTCAACTGTTGCTGAACATGCGCTTGCTTTCGACTGATTATATTTTCAACATAGAGCAATTTTATTTTTTCCATGCCTCACCTGATATTCTGTTATTCCCACATCACGGGAAATGATAAATGTCGCTATTCCGTGACAGGATTATAATCCCGATAATCAATATCAGGAAAAATATTATCCATTGTTTCTAAAGCCAACAAATAGTGTTCATCTATCCTATTCTTACGGATACACGCATGCAAATAATTAAAGCGTGCTAAATGATCCGTTAAGTTTTTTTTAGCGTATTCCGTCGTGGTTCCTGATTTTATAATAAAAGGCCAGTCAGATGCTTGTGCCAATAACACGGATCTCGCCGCCTGGTTTAAAGCACGGGTTTGCAGACTGGAAACCGTCACCGAGTTAAAGTCTACTGCCAATTTCTGCATTTCTTCAGCCATTTTATCTAAAAAAGGATAAATCCAGGCATTTTCTTCGTTAATCCAAAAACTGGAATACCCCCCTTCCCCCCAGGTTGAAGCGACCGGCATTGCACTCTGGTGATTTGATTGCTGCTTTAAATAATCGCTACAACTTATTGTTTTAAAGTTAATACCGTTCTCATTACTCAGCCTTAACACAGACTCTAACCAACAAGGCCCCTCAAACCACCAATGCCCAAATAGCTCTGCATCATAAGGAGAAACGATAACGGGGGCTCTATCCATAGAGTCACTTAACGCACTCAGCCGTTGTTGACATTGATCAACAAAATCCTTGGCATCCTGCTTCACTTGTCGGGCTGCCTTTTTAGGATCATAGCATTGTTTATCCAGACCTTCCCCGGTAATTCGGTGATATTTAATCCCTGTGTTTATACGTTCTGTACCCTCCAGAATATAAGCTGGAATCGTGCCTGAAGCTAATTCAAAGCCAATATCACTATAATATTCACGATAATTCACATTTCCGGGATAACCGTATTCTGCACTCCAGACTTGCTGAGATGATTGAGGATCACGAGCAAATGCGAGCACCCCGTTACCACAATCCAGCGGTGCATAAACGCCATTATCAGGTTTTTTACTGGCATCCAGTACACCATGACTATCAATAAAAAAGTAGTTAATACCTGCTTCAGCTAACATGACTTCCAAACCTGAATAATAGCCACATTCAGGTAACCAAAAGCCTGATGGCACAAAGCCAAGGTTTAACTTAAAAACCTCAATCCCTACATTGATCTGGTTACGTACCGCTGTTTCATTCATATTAAGTAAAGGTAAAAAGCCATGCGTTGCTGCAGTGGTAATGAGCTCAAGAGAACCCGCCGAATGATATTTTTTAAACGCTATCAATAAATTACCTTGATATTGTTGATAAGTCGCACGGATCTTTAAAAAATATCGTCGATACAAACGCGCCAGCTTTTGATACTGCGGCTGGTTTTTTGTTCTAATAATTTCTTTTTCAGCCAGCTCAATTTGTTTATCAAGGTGCATTTGATAACGCGCCTGTAATAAATCATCTACCAGCATTGAAATAAGTGTCGGTGACAAGGAAAGTGTCAAACGGCACCTGATACCTTCTTTATCTAAGTGTTCAAGTATATTAATCAGAGGAATATAGCATTCGGTCATCGCCTCAAACAACCAGTTCTCTTCAAAAGAACTTATCAGCTCCGGGTGTCGCACATAAGGTAAGTGTGCATGAAGAATAATACTGAGGAATCCTTTTTTCATTGCAGCTATTTTTTATTTCCTTGACCTGAAGGGTTGCTACTTGCGTAATGTGACTTTACAGTAGCCACTGTATCATACAAAGTCTGGTCTGCAACTAATGGCTTACTTTCCTTATCAGATGTACTTTGTATAACTGATTTTTGTGGAGCCAACAGCGTATTATTTGATTTTAACAACGAATCAAAGCCTTTTTCGCTAGTTAACACCCCTATACTTGCTGAATAATCTATAACTTGCTCTGAAAAGGGTAAACGAATACGTTGCTGTGACTGAAGTTCATGCACCGTCACTTCAACCGCCAGGGTCTGTTCAACACCATTATCACCCTCAGAGCTTGCATAAACTCTTAACACCACTTGATCATTTAACAAACGATTAGCCACCTTATTAGATGACTGTCCATCCATAGACCAATAAGCATAAAGGTGTTGAGGATCTACAGGAAGAAGCATGAGTCGTTGCTTATTTGATGTCACTCCAGGTGAAAAATACAAACTAATATTCTCACTCACTTCCAGCATTTCCTGGCTAGAAAGCTTGGCATCTTTATCTTTTTTACTTTCTTTAACAAAATCAGCCGGGCTAAAATCCTTATTTATTTCTTCACTGATTTTAAACATGTCTTGCATAGAAGGGGCTGCTTGAAAAGCATTTTCCGACAAATTCCTAAGTATCATTTCATCCGTATTACGATTAAATTGCTCAAAAAAACAAATGCTGCAAAAAACGCTAACGACTCATTTTCATATCACAGAGGCATTATTATATAACACCTGAATTAATGAATTTCGACGAATAATAAACAGAGTGCTTTAAACAACAATGATTTTTTATTTACCCCTTTCTACAATTGCTAACTTTGTTAAATAACTCATTCCAAAATATTATCTTTTGTAGGTTGGGCTAACAGCTCTATCGTTAACCCAACGTTTCCAGGACTCATCAATGTTGGGTTGCCAAAGAGACGGCAGCCCAACCTACGATATAAGCATAAACTCTTAACTTAATGGCAGTGAGACTCCCCTACAATCAAAGACAACAATCAGTTTATAACAAGTAACTCTCTTAACAAGGAGGTTGCATAACAGCCCGAAGGTAACGAAAAATGGAGTAATAATTCGGATTCATCAACAAATTCCCAATGCAAATCGTTCACCGTCACTCTTAAAGCACGCCTATCAGCCTTTAAATCTAACTTAACTAAACCGTCAGCTAACAAGGTATTGTCATTAATAATACCTTGTTCAATTGCTAATGCTTGAGCAGAGACTTCGCTCTCCCCTTTTCCGTACATTATCCCGGTGGGATGAATAGCCCCCGAATTGACCCGATCTATAATAGAATCATCCAGTTCATCAATTTTAAAGTAGCTATTTGACTGATCAAAAATACAGACATCACCTTCAATCGCCTGATCCCAATGACCTGCTAAAATTCTTGATGCTAACAATTGATTAAATAAATAAGACCTTGCCGCAGACAAGTAAATACTACGCTGTTCTCGCTTGACTTTTGCCCCTGCAAATAAGCTAAATGCTTTATTAACATTTTGCCCCTGATTTCCAAATCGCTGCCTCCCAAAGTAATTTGGAAAACCTAATGTTTTTATTTGCTGAAGTTGTCGCTCGATTAGCGCTTTGTCTCCCTGCCATTCCCTGATACGTATTTGAAAACGATTACCTGATAACACACCTCGTTTAAGTTTTCTGGCATGACGTTGAGCATGTAAAACCTTGATCGTTTCCGTCTCTAACTGTTTCCAGTCTGGATCTTCCTTACCCGGTAACCAAACACTAAACCATTGGGTAGTCCGGGCATGGCGGTCTTTTAATCCCGCATAACTCACATCTCTTTGCCTAACGCCTGCAAATCGCGCCAGTAATCGTGCTACATAGTCGGTATTTTCTCCACACTTTTCTATCTGCAAAAAAACATGTTCTCCAGAGCCTTCAGGCTTAAAAGATAATTGTTCTTCAACAATAAAGTCATCAGGAAAGGTTTTTATTTTTCCTTGACTGTCTGGACCTCCATAGGCGTATTCCCACACAGGAATCTCAATTGCTGATTGCTTGTTTTCTGTCATTCCACTACGTTATAAATACTATTAAATTTAATTATACCTCGCAGACCACAATTGCTTATCAATAATAGTTCGCTGAAATAAAACCAAAAGCAATAAACCCAGAGCTAATACAACAATAATCACCTTATCACCCAACCTAGCATAAAAAGTCATGCCCCCCATAGGCAGGATATTCCCTTTTAAAACAGTTTTCTGAAACAAAGGGGCTTGCTTAACAATTGTCCCGTCCGGTGCAACAATCGCTGTTACTCCCGTATTAGTCACCCTCAGTAAATAACGACCTGTTTCTAAAGCCCGCATTTGCGCAATTTGCATATGCTGATGAGGCTCAATTGAATCACCAAACCATGCATCATTGGTTACATTAACCAAAAAAGCCGCTTCGGGCATTGCCCTGATCGCTTCCTCACCAAA
>CAYMPX010000046.1:0-6046 GCA_964392135.1 uncultured Methylomarinum sp. | reverse complement strand
CCTGTTGCAGGCAAACTCACAATTAAATCGGTATGATGCATCTTCGCTGCAAGCGAAAGCGGTTTTAAATAAAATTCTTTTACTTGAGATAAATACGCAGGGATGGCAGTTTCTGGCCAGATAATAATATCGGCATCCCAATTCTGAGCAGTTGCTTGCTGATAACTTATTAAGGTCTTTATTCTATTTTCAGGTAACCATTTCTGATCTTGAGCCACATTCCCCTGCACCAGTGCAACCGAAATCTCTTTACCTATCTCATGAGTCCATTTAATCGTTTGTAAATAAGCGCCCCCCCCCCATAGCAGCATGATAAGTAGCAATGAATAGCTATATTTTATATATTGCTTATATCCAGCAATAACAACAGAGATTCCCATTGCCAATAAAAATCCCGTCCCATAAACACCGACAATAGGCACATAACCCTGAAAAGGGGTATCTAACTGAGTGTAGGCAATTTGTAACCATGGAAATCCATTAAGCAACCAGTAACCCCGAAAATACTCAATCAGAATCCAGACAAAAGGAATAACCCATATCAATCTGTCTTGATGCTTTTTAGCGACTACTTTAACTGAAATATAGCCGGTCAACGCAGGAAATAACGCCCAAAAACACACCACCAATAATGTTAATAAAGCGGCACCTATGACGGAGGCACCCCCATAATCATGAATGCTGATGTAAACCCAGGAGATCCCGCTACCAAACAACCCCAAGCCATAAAGATAGCCCCGTAATGCCACGCGGGAGGAAGAACTATTTAACCAGGATAAAAATATAAAACCCAATGAAATAAAAACAAAATAACAATAACCGAAAGGAGCAAATGCTAAAGTAAGTAATACGCCCGCTAAAGGTGAGCATAATTCCCACCACCATTTTGATAAAAAACTCATATTATCTAAAAATTAAAAACCTGTTTTTACAAATCAAATAGGTGAAAATTGAGGAATACCTTTAATATTCTGTTTTTCCATATACAAATACTGCAGTCCCATTAAAGTAGATCCATCCTCACAGTGACTTACCCAAACAACTTTAATTTCACCCCTTAACTCCAGCCGTTTAAAATCAAATATTGTGACCGTACCTTCATCAACTAAAATAGTTTCTTGCAGACGAATCATCAAACCATCGACAGAGACATTTTCCGTATTAAAGGTATATTTCTTGCCATTGAAAATTATTTTCCCTGGAGAGGTTAAATTCTTTCTATATGAATGTCGCTTATACAATAAATTATCCACATCATAAGCAATATTTCTAAATTCAAGCCCAAGATAAATACGTCCATCAACCATGTCTGCCCGGGCAACCTCAACTTCACCAGACAACCGTATTTTGGGTAAATATAAGTCAATTATGGGTGAATTTTTAAGCGACTTAAACACATTTTCAATATTACTGATAACAGAACTATCACCTAACTCAGCCAATAACCCTGTAATAGATAGATTCTTTACCAAAATTTCTAATTCTTCTCCCCCCAAATAAATAAGCCCATAAGAAGATATTTTTTTTCGGTACGATCTATTTTCATATGACATTATATCACCAACAAAACAACCCTATAATTTCTATATGAGCAGAGTATAGTGCTTAATCTTAGTTATTTCTATTTCTTTAAGAAAACCCAAAACATTTATGCCAAATATAACGGGAATTAAACCTAAATTTTTTCTTTGTTTTGCTCTGTTTTTGACAGCATGCACAGCCACAACGCCAAAAAACACAGACAATATTTGTGAGATTTTCAAGGAAAAGGATGATTGGTACTCTGAAGTAAAAAAGTCCAGTGAAAAATGGGGAACACCTGTCCATGTCACTATGGCAATTATACATCAAGAATCTCACTTTGTAGCAGATGCTCAACCACCCCGCCCCTGGTTATTAGGCATAATACCCTGGTTTCGTCATAGTAGTGCCTATGGCTATGCACAAGCCCAGGATGAAACCTGGCAAGACTATTTAGCCAACAAAAACAGTCACTGGAGTGCCGATAGAGATGACTTTGCAGATGCCTGTGATTTTATAGGCTGGTATTGCTCGATCAGCCATAAAAAACTAGGTATTTCAAAATGGGATGCTCAAAAACTTTACCTGGCCTATCATGACGGACATGGTGGTTATCAACGAAAATCCTATTTAAAAAAACCTTGGTTAATCAAGACAGCAAACAAAGTATCACAGAAATCCAGGCAATTTCGTACCCAACTATCAAAATGTGAAGACGAATTAGACAGCAACTCGTGGTTTTTTTGGTAAACTATAACGCTCAAAACTATAACGGCGGAAAAAGTAATGAAAAACATTAACTACCGGGTTATTGCATTTTTAACAGTAATACTAGTAGGGTATACTATGTTCTCAATGGCAAATGCCACTTCAGCAGAAGAAAATCAAGCAGCAGGCATCGCGTTTCTTGCTGAAAACACCAAAAAAGACAATATTATGACGACGGCGAGTGGTCTACAATATGAGGTCATCATAGAAGGTGAAGGTTCATCACCTACAGCAACAACCAGTGTAACAGTACACTACAAAGGCACCACGCTTGATGGCAAAGAATTTGATAGTTCATATAGCCGTAATGCACCCGCAACTTTCCCGTTAAACCGCGTCATCGCTGGTTGGACAGAAGGTTTACAATTAATGAATGTGGGTGCTAAATACCGTTTCTTTATCCCATCTGAACTGGCTTATGGTACTCGCGGTGCAGGTGCGGATATTGGACCCAATGCCGTTCTCATTTTTGAAATTGAATTACTAAAATTCTAAAATACTCTTTGATGTGATATAAAACATATAACTCACACAAAGACACAGAAGCACTTAATTAAAGCTACACCTTAATCCTTTGTGTCTTTAAGGTTTCCTGTGAAAAAACCACATTAATAACATCCAGTATATAAAAAGCCTTGCTCAAGCAAGGCTTTTTTATTTAAATCCTATGAAAAAATATCAACTCTTTGCCACCACTCCTAAAGCCATGGAAGACATTTTGGCAGAGGAACTTAAACAACTTGGTGCAGAAAATGTTACCGCAAAAATGGCAGGAGTGAGTTTTCAAGGCGACCTGGAAATGGCTTACAGAGCCTGTCTATGGTCTCGAACGGCTAACCGTATTTTACTGCCGTTAAGTTCTTTTGAGGTCAATTCAAAAGAAGACCTTTATCAAGGTATAAAAAAAATAAATTGGTTTGAACACTTCAAACCCGATGATACCTTTGCAGTATCTTTTAGTGCAAAAAATTCAGAGGTTATTAACAACAGTCATTTTGGTTCTTTAGTGGTAAAAGATGCCATTGTTGATCAAATGCGGGCTAAATTTCATAAACGTCCCAACATTGAACTTAATCGACCTACCATCAAAATCAATGTCTATTTAAATACAGACAATGCCCAGTTAAGTTTGGATCTTTCCGGTGAAAGTTTACATCGAAGAGGCTATAGAGAAGCTAATGTACCCGCCCCGATCAAAGAAAACTTAGCAGCGGCTATGTTAATGCGTAATGGCTGGGCTGAATCTGCCAAAAACGGTGAATCGCTTATCGACCCCATGTGTGGATCAGGCACTCTATTATTAGAAGCCGCAATGATTGCTGCCGACTACGCCCCAGGCTTATTACGCGATTATTATGGCTTTATTGGCTGGAAACAACATGATAATGACTGCTGGCAAAAATTACTGGCAGAAGCGGAGCAACGTAAAACCATAGGTCTTGAAAACATGCCTGTGATTGCAGGATTTGATCAAAGCCGTCGCACCGTTGCTACCGCAATTACTCACGTGAAAAATGCGGGATTCCAAAATAAAATTCATCTCGAAAAAAGAGAGATTGCAGATGCCAAGGCTGCGAGTAGTTGGAAACCTGGGTTAATTATTTGTAATCCACCCTACGGTGAACGTTTAGGTGATGAAGAAATTATCGCTCAACTGTATTTACAGTTTGGTGAAGTATTAAAAACCCGCTTCGTAGGCTGGAAAGCATCCCTTATTATTAGCAACCCTGAAATGGGCTTTCGTTTAGGGATACGCTCACAAAAACCTATTACCTTATATAACGGTGCGCTGGAATGTAAATTACTGCGTTTAACAATTGAAGAAAAATCCTTCTTTGTCCCCAAAGCAAAGTCTCAACAAGAACGAATAGAGCAAGTGACTCAAACGAATCACTCTATTATTGATAAAAGTCATAGTGCTGAAATGTTCGCAAATCGCCTGAAAAAGAACCTGAAAAAGATGGCAAAATGGGCAAAACAACAAAATATCACCTGCTATCGCTTATACGATGCGGACTTACCTGAATATGCTGTTGCTGTTGATATTTATCAAGGTGACAAACTTTGGGTCAATGTACAAGAGTACGAAGCACCAAAAACAATATCTCCCCATAAAGCGAATCAACGTCTTGCCGGTATATTAGCAGAAATACCCAGAGTACTTAAAATTGACAAATCCCAAGTCTTTTTAAAAATTCGTCGTAAACAAAAAAGTACAGAGCAATATGAGAAGCAAGCGAATAAAGCGAAATTCCATACCATTGAAGAAAATAACTGTCAATTTCTAGTTAATTTTGAAGATTATTTAGACACTGGCTTGTTTTTAGACCATCGCCCTATTCGCCTAAGAATCCAGCAAGAATCTAAAAACAAACATTTCTTAAATTTATTTGCTTATACAGGAACAGCAACAGTACATGCGGCTTTAGGTGGTGCGATATCAACCACCACCATAGATATGTCCAATACTTATCTTGAATGGGCAAAAAACAATTTTGATTTAAACCAATTAACCGGTAAACATAAAATAATTCGAGCAGACTGTTCAGTTTGGCTTGAACAAGAAGCTAAAAAAGTCACTAAAGATCAATTTGATTTAATCTTTTTAGATCCACCTACTTTTTCAAATTCTAAACGAATGGAACACGTCTTTGATATCCAGAACGACCATGTTACTTTAATTAACAATGCATTGGCGCTATTAACCGATCAAGGTGTATTATATTTTTCAACTAACTTTAGACGTTTTAAATTAGATGAACCCGCATTATCCGCCTCAAGCATAAAGAACATTAGTGCCTCCACCATTCCTAACGATTTCGCTAGAAACCCAAGAATTCATTATTGCTGGAAAATCACTAAAAAATGAAGACCATACAAATTATTGTCAGTGGACGCGTGCAAGGCGTCTATTTTCGAGCATACACCAGAAAACAAGCAATAAAACAAGGTATTACAGGTTTTGTACGAAATAATACGGATGGTTCTGTAGAAATTATCGCATCAGCCAAACAAAATCAGCTCGATTTCTTGGTAGACTGGTGTCATAAAGGTTCTCTTATGGCAAAAGTTACTGATGTGGTAGTCAATAAATATCAAACAACTAAATCATTCAGTAACTTTGAAATTCGCTAAACCATAACTGCTGCAGGCAACGAAAAAGAGGCATAAAAAGGTAAGTTAGTTATAGGTGTTATAAAATTCATGCTTCTTAATAACTGAGTATTACACAAAACCTGATTTTTATAAGGAATTTCAAATATGACACCTGCTGTTGAAAATATATATAACGATACTCCCGAACAAATCCCTGATGAACTATTTAAAACACTGTTCTCAAAAGGAAAAATAAAAATTGAAAAGATTATTTCAAAAGGCCATATCTCTAAGGTTGATGATTGGTACGATCAAGCTCAGGATGAATGGATTATATTACTTAAAGGACAAGCACAGTTACAGTATAAAAAAGAATCCAATCTTATTTTCTTAAACACGGGAGATTATCTGTTAATCCCTGCACACACAAAACACCGCATACACTGGACTCCAATAGAGACTGAAACAATATGGTTGGCTATACATATTATTTCATAATTATTGGGTATATACAGTTAATACACCCATCAAACCAAAGTTGACGGACGGCTAATTTACCCACTCATTTTTCAAAAGAGTCAAAATACTTGCTCTCTTTCACTTTCCTGCAGGCAAAAAAAAACCCAATCTCTTATGAGATTGGGTTTTTTTAAATAAAAGC
>CAYMPX010000045.1:0-14080 GCA_964392135.1 uncultured Methylomarinum sp. | reverse complement strand
ATCAATCATGCCCGGCTGACTTTTCAGTCAATACAAGCGTCTGGGGTTCAGTGTGCTGGCTGGCTGGCCATGTGTGTTGATAATGATATGCTCAAGCAAAGTGAAAATATCAGCAGCATAAAAAACAGAATTTCAGTGCCATTGTTGGGTGTTTTGCCTTATGTAAAGGAAAAAGACTTTGAGGTTTTGGCTGGCAATATAAATGGAAAAACATTGATCCAGGTCAAAGAGTGAATAAAAAAACGCCGCATAATTACACTCCCTTATTATAAAAAAATAAATGTGGAGAAATGATATGGCTTTAATAACCTGGACTGCCGAGCAATTTGCAACAAAAGTTGATTTCGCAGATGATGAGCATAAAGTATTATTTGATTTGTTAAACAAACTATATGATGAAGCAACTGGTGGCGCTGAACGTTCACAAATTGGTGCTTCGCTAGACGCATTGATTGCGTATGTTGTTGATCACTTTGCACATGAAGAAAAAGAAATGCAAGCTAAAGGCTATGCCGGTTATGAACGCCATAAAGAAGAGCACGATGCGTTAGTCGGTATCTGTGCTGATTTACAAAAGAAATTTCACGCAGGCGAAGCAGAGGTAACGGAAGAAGTGGGTCAAATGGTTAAAGGCTGGCTGGATAGTCATATTCCAAATTTTGATTTTGCCTATGCAGATGCTCTGAATAGTTAACTAAAAAACCTCTGGAATAAGGTCTGTGGAATAGGTTTTTCACAGGCCTTTTTTTGTACTTGTGAAAAATCATTGTCAGCACTTCTGGAATAGAAAAGGATGATAGGTTAGAATTACCGGGTTAATTTGCGATAACCACAAAAAAAATGAGATAGCCTTCGGGAAGGGGCTGTATAAACAGGGCTGTATCAGTACAATAATTGTACGATTTTACGACCTGTCATTACAAAACAACATATACGCATACAAGTTTATAACTACAAACAGGAGGCTGCTCCGTGATAAAAACAAAGCAACTATTCGCTGCACTTACCTTAATGACTTTAGGTCAAGGGTCTGCTCATGCGGATTACACTCTAAACCTGATGAAGGGGGTCACAGAACTTAGTAATGATGTCTATGATCTTCATATGCTGATTTTATGGATCTGTGTAATCATTGGTATCGCTGTATTTGGTACCATGTTTTATTCGATTTATTTTCATCGTAAATCCATGGGACATAAAGCTGAGCAATTTCATGAAAATACAACAGTAGAAATTATCTGGACGATTATTCCAACCGTTATATTGATTGCTATGGCTATTCCAGCAACCAAGAGCTTGATGGATATGGATAATGTTCAAGACTCTGACATGTCAATTAAAGTGACGGGTTGGCAATGGAAGTGGGAATATGAGTATCTTGATAATGGGATTCATTTCTTTAGTAGTCTGGATGAAGCAAGTAACCAGGCACGTCAAAAAGATTCGGGTATAGATCCGCGTTCAGTGCCGCATTATTTGTTAAATGTAGATAAGCCTTTAGTTGTGCCTGTTAATACAAAAATACGATTTTTGTTTACAGCGGCCGATGTTATTCACTCATGGTGGGTACCTGATTTAGGTTGGAAAAAAGATGCTATCCCAGGTTTTATCAATGACGCATGGACTTTAGTAGAAAAACCAGGAACTTATCGAGGTCAGTGTACTGAACTGTGCGGTAAAGATCATGGGTTTATGCCGATTGTGGTTATTGCCATGGAAAAAGCAGATTATGCGGTATGGGTTAAAAAACAAAAAGAATTAGCGTTAGCAGAGGCGAATGCAGCAGATAAAGAGTGGGTAGCTGATGAGTTGATTGCCAAAGGCAAAACAGTGTATGCCAATAACTGCGCATCTTGCCATATGGCAGATGGTGCTGGGTTGGCTGGGACTTTTCCTGCAATTACAGGTAGTACAATTGTAACAGGTGACATCAACGCACAAGTTGATTTAATGATGAACGGAAAAGGTATGATGCCGGCTTTTGGTCAAATGCTAAGCGCAGTTGATTTTGCCGCAGTATCTACATTTATCCGTAATGACTTGGGTAATGAAATGGGTGATTCAGTTCAACCATCAGCAATTCAAGCGTTACAGTCAGCATTACCCGAAGAGGAAGATGACGAAGATGACGACGAATAAGTCGTTACGTTAAATTTTCTTGAGTCTAATCTATTCAAATATTAAAAGAGGTATTGAGTATGTCTGCTGTAACAGCTGAACATGACGATCATCACGATCACGGTCCTGCAAAGGGCATTTTAAGGTGGATAGTTACCACCAATCATAAAGATATTGGTACGCTATATCTGGTATTTGCACTGGCTATGTTTTTTGTCGGTGGCACGATGGCTTTGATTATCCGATCAGAGTTGTTTGAGCCGGGTATGCAGTTTGTGGATCCCCAGTTCTTTAATTCCATGACCACCATGCATGCCCTGGTAATGGTATTTGGTGCTGTTATGCCGGCTTTTGTTGGTTTGGCAAACTGGATGATACCGATGATGATTGGCGCGCCAGATATGGCGTTACCCCGTATGAATAATATGAGTTTCTGGATGTTGGTAGCGGGCATATTATTGCTGGCAAGTACCTTGTTCATGGAAGGTGGTGCGCCAGCTTCGGGTTGGACTTTGTATCCACCTTTAGTGCTACAGACGGGTACTGCATTACCTTTTGCAATTTTCTCAGTACATTTGCTGGGTATCTCATCGATTATGGGTGCGATTAATATTATTGCGACTATTTTCAATATGCGTGCGCCTGCAATGACATTAATGAAAATGCCATTATTTGTCTGGACCTGGTTAATTACCGCTTTCTTGTTAATCGCGATTATGCCGGTTTTTGCCGGTGCGGTAACCATGCTGTTAACGGATCGTTTTTTCGATACCAGCTTTTTTGATGCGGCGGGCGGTGGTGATCCGGTTCTTTATCAACATATATTCTGGTTCTTCGGACATCCTGAAGTATATGTAATGATTCTGCCTACATTTGGTGTGGCATCAACCATTATTCCTGTGTTTGCTCGTAAACCTTTGTTTGGTTATGCTTCAATGGTGTATGCGACAGCAGCGATTGCCTTCCTTTCATTTATTGTTTGGGCGCATCACATGTTTACAGTGGGTATGCCGGTTGCGGGTGAGTTGTACTTTATGTATGCCACTATGTTGATTGCGATTCCAACCGGTGTAAAAATCTTTAACTGGACGGCAACCATGTGGAAAGGCTCAATGACTTTTGAAGCGCCTATGTTGTTTTCAATTGCCTTTGTAGTGCTGTTCACTATGGGTGGATTTACTGGTCTGATGATGGCAGTTGCACCGGTTGATTTTCAATACCATGATACTTATTTCATTGTGGCTCATTTCCATTACACCCTGGTTCCTGCATCTATTTTTATTTTAATGGCAGCAGGTTACTATTGGCTACCTAAGTGGACGGGTAACATGTACGATGAAAGATTAGCCAAGTTACATTTCTGGTTGTCGGCTATTTCAGTCAATATCCTGTTCTTCCCTCAGCACTTTTTAGGTTTAGCGGGTATGCCCAGGCGTATTCCTGATTATGCCGTACAATTTGCTGACTGGAATATGATCTCTAGTATTGGTGCTTTTATTTATGGTCCGAGTCAGTTGATATTCGTTTACATTGTGTATAAAACAATTAAAGGCGGTACCGGTGAAAAAGTGACTGATGAAGTTTGGGAAGGCGCGAGTAAACATGGTCTGGAATGGACATTACCTTCTCCACCGCCTTATCACACATTCTCTACACCACCTGAAAAAGTGCCAACAGAGCATTTCTAAAGAGCGGGTAGAAAATAACTACGATACACTTTGTCCCATAGGGGCAAAGTGTTGGGTGAGAAAATGAATACAAGAAAAAAGAATATTTTGACAGCAATCGTTTTGATTGCAGTTGCAGCAACTATTTATGTGTTTGCAGTGATGAGAGCAATGGATCTATGAATGATAGTGTAGGGCAAAAAAATAGTAAACTGGTTCGTAAGTTATTATTTATTGTTCTGGGTATGTTCGGTTTTGGCTATGCTCTAGTGCCTATCTATAATGTATTTTGTGATATCACAGGGTTAAATGGTAAAACGGCATCAGAAGCTATTACTGAAGTAAAGTATGATGTGGATCTTAATAGAGAGATAACCATAGAGTTTGTTACCTCGCTTAATAAATCAGTGCCGATGGTATTTCGTACCGAAAAAAACAAGCTGAAAATTCATCCGGGACAATATTATACGGTAAATTTTTATGCTGAAAATAAAACAAATAAGAAAATGCTTGCTAGAGCAATTCCCAGTGTAACGCCGGGACTTGCCGCAGAATATTTAAAAAAAACTGAGTGTTTTTGTTTTTCGGAGCAAACATTCGAGCCTAATGAAGTTAAACTTATGCCGGTTCGTTTTGTGATAGATCCTGAATTACCTGCAAGGTATAAAACAATTACACTTGCCTATACTTTTTTTGATAATACTGAGAAATTGGTAAAAAATAACAAGAGGTAGCGTATGTCTACAAATGATGCTTATTACATTCCAAATAAGGCTGTATGGCCAGTAATAGGAGTAGCGGGTTTATTGATTACACTGGTTGGTTTTGCCAATCATTTAAATGGTAATTCTGTGGGTTCCACATTGATGATTATGGGGTTAGTCATCTTTATTGTAATGCTGGCAGGTTGGTTCACCTTACAATCGAATGAAAGTGAATCCGGTATGTATAACCATGGGGTAGGGATTTCTTACCGTATGGGGATGATGTGGTTTATTTTTTCAGAAGTTATGTTCTTTGCGGTTTTCTTCGGTACATTATGGTACACCCGTAATTTATCCGTGGATTGGCTGGCAGGGATTGGTGACGGACCAGGTCGGTCAACTGCTATGTTATGGCCTGACTTTGAAGCGGTATGGCCAACCAATGGGCCAGCTAATGTCGGTGGTGATTTTGAAGAGATGGGGGCTTTTGGTCTGCCTTTCTTAAATACATTATTGCTCTTATCAAGCGGTGTAACCTGTACCTGGGCGCATCATGGTCTATTAGCTAAGAACCGTGATCAATTAATTAAAGGTCTTGTTGCAACTGTTACTTTGGGTTTTTTGTTTGTTGCTTGTCAAGCTTTTGAGTACTACGAAGCGTATCATGAAATGGGGCTTACTTTAGGTTCCGGGGTATACGGTTCAACATTTTTTATGTTAACAGGCTTCCATGGTTTTCATGTGTGTGTGGGAGCTATCATGTTATCCGTTGTGCTATTCCGTAGCTGGAAAGGGCACTTTACGCCAGAAAATCACTTCGCTTTTGAAGGTGCAGCCTGGTACTGGCATTTTGTTGATGTAGTATGGTTAGGTTTGTTTATTTTTGTTTACATTATTTAACTAAACAAAAATCAAAAAAAGCGCGGTCATTAGGCTGCGCTTTTTTTTTGCCATAGGTTTTTATAAGGCAGACTATTTTTTCAGCTTTATCCTGCAAACTGGAATCAAGGCTTTAGTCTCGTTGTTCTACGGAACTAAACTCCCTATTTTGAAGTATTTAAAATCAAGGTTTAATTGAACTCTTGTTTTGCAGTTGATTGTGTTTGAGCATTTGCATTCTTGCGCCTATACCTTCAGGCTTTATCATTCCTGTAATAAAAGCAATATACATCATAATAAATAATACTAAAGAAAGGCCTATTCTAACGCTAAGGGCTTTTACTGTTTTTTCTGAGTGTTCCTTGTTTTTAGTCATGACTAAATGAAATAAAGCCGATCCCAGGCTAAAGAGAATGAAGAGGAATATGACAATAAAAATGATTTTGATAGACATGTCTACTTGGGTTTTTAATGGTTATTTTCTGCTATTAAAGCACTTGATATAGATAGGGTAATATAAAAACATGAAATTAACTATCGCTAAAATAGAATTGAAATTTAGTTTGTTTTCTCTTGCATTATATCTGGTTCTGGTTGCCTTGCTGGTGTCACTGGGATTTTGGCAGTTAGATCGAGCCGAACAAAAGAAAGTCTTTTTAAGACAACAGCAATTGTCAGCAGAAAAAGCTGTTTTGAAGTTAACGGCTGATGTTGATTTAAATACCATAAGATATAGAAAAACAAGGTTAACAGGTCATTATGATCAAGCACATCAATACTTGATAGATAATCAAATCGTTAATGGCAGGGCAGGATATTTTGTGATGACCCCTTTTAAGATTGCCGGAATGAACCTGTCAGTGTTGGTCAATCGAGGTTGGGTTGTATTAAATAAAGACCGCCGTATCTTACCTGAACTATCCGTTGTAGATTCAGTGCTTACAATAACAGGACGAATTAATCATTTTCCTGTGGTCGGTATGCGCTTGGCAGGCGCAGAAATTCCGACCGAGGGTTGGCCTTCTGTGGTGCAAGTTGTCGATAGCGGGATACTCTCAGAAAAGCTGGGTTATGCATTGTTGCCATTTCAAATAGAGCTGGATAAGAATATGAGTTATGGCTATGGTCGTGATTGGAAAAAAAAATCGGTTATGCCACCTGAAAAGCACATTGCTTATGCCGTACAATGGTTCGGATTAGCTCTGACCTTAACTGTATTATTTATTGGATTTAGTAGAAAAAGTAGATGAACGAACAACATAAAAAAAATAAACGCACGATTATTATTATCTTTGCCATGTCGATTATTCCTTTTGGTATTGCCTGGTTTTTATCTAGCAATGTGTCTTGGATGGGCGGTGGAACAAATCAAGGTATGCTTATTACCCCGCCTGTTACAACAGAATTTAATGAATTAGTTGGGTTTGATGATTTTTCTGTAAAAAATTTATCAGAAATAAAAGGGCATTGGGTGCTGGTTAATGTCATACCAAATAATGATTGTAGTGAGGTTTGTTTGCAAGCAATACATAAAACAAAGCAGTTAAGATTAATGATGAATAAGGACTTAACCCGAGTTCGTCGTCTGGTGCTGATACTGTCTGAAATTGAACAAACAGTGGCTCAGCAATGGTGGAAAGATGATCTTAGGTTATTACGAGCAAAACCGGTATCTTCATTGCTAGAAAAATTTAAAAAAATCAGGGGGGCTGACATTCCAGACGGTATGCTTTTTTTAATGGATCCTTTAGGCAATATTATGATGCAGTATGAGCCTGCGTTTGATCCGTATAAAGTTAAAAGTGACTTGCGTAAATTATTGAAAATTTCACAGATTGGTTAAAGAAATGTTTAGAAGAACCACCTTATTTACGTTAGTTTTAGCGTTAATTGTTATTGTATTTGGTGCCACTGTCCGTTTGTCGGATGCAGGAACAGGATGCCCTGACTGGACAGGTTGGCCAGGATGTTATGGTGAAGCGAGTAGTGTTATCTCTCCACCCTCGTTAATCGCTAATGAAGTTAAACAGATTATTAAAGACTGGGTAAGTTACCGGGCAGCTATTACTCTTTTAGGTATTTTAGTTCTATTTTTAACCGTCTCGGCATGGATGCAAAAACAGTGTCGTCTGGCGGCAGTCATTTCGAGTAATGTCTTGTTGGCAATGCTGGGATTGCAACTGGTTTTAGGGATGTGGGCCATTAAAGTCAAAATGATGCCTGTTATGATAACGGGGCAATTGTTGCTGGGCTTTATTACCTTTTGGCTGTTGTTTTGGGTTTATTTACGAAGCAATCCAAAAGTAGAAGTTAATCCACAAAAACTGAAAACGGGACCCAGGCTATTGGCCAGAATTGCCATGCTGGGGTTGTTATTACAGATTATTCTTGGTTTTTGGGTTAGCACCAACCAGGCTGGGTTGGCATGTGCTGGTTTTCCGCAGTGTAATGGTGTCTGGATGCCTGCGGTAGATTATTTAAGAGGTTTAAATTTATTTACTGCTTTGGAAAGTGGCTATACCGGGATATTATCGTTTGACGGACAGGTTGCTGCACATTGGGCGCATCGAGTCGGCGCTTTAGTCAGTTTTGTTTTGCTCACATGGCTTATGTTGAGTGCAACATCAGAAAAGTATGCAAAACCGGTAAGAAAAGCGGGGCTGTTTTTAAGTATACTGTTATTAGTAGAGCTTTTGTTAGGCATTTTTAGTGTCAAACTTGAATTGCCTTTAATTATTGCTGTTGCTCATACTGTGGTTGCTGTATTGTTGATGTTGCCATTAATAGCCATTAGTTTTTATAGTAAGTATGCGTTTATCGGTACGGTATCAACTGCAGATGTTATTGTAGAAAGTGCTACGGCTGTAGGGCGAGTTGAGAGCATTGCTGCGGATGTTCAAGTCGTCTCAGAACAGCTGCCTCGTTCAGATACATTATACTTACGTCTAAAAACACAGTTAGAGAAAACCCGAACAGGTTTGGGCGGAGTCCTGGCAAGTATTCCAGTCGGTCAAAAAGCAATAAACCAGGACTTTTTAGAAGAAATTGAGTCGAGTTTATTAATGGCTGATCTGGGTATAGATACAACGACAGAGATTATTTCTCAATTAACTGCGCGTTTAGAGCGTCATCAATTAAACGATGGCGAGGCATTGGAAACGGCATTAAAGCAAATATTGTTAGAGATATTACGGCCCTGTGATAAACCGCTTAAAATACCAGAGCAAGATAGCCCCTTTGTTATTTTGGTGGTAGGGATTAATGGGGTAGGAAAAACCACAACGATTGGTAAATTAGCTAAACGCTTAAAATTACAAGGACATAGCGTCATGTTAGCGGCAGGTGATACCTTTAGAGCGGCTGCAGTTGAGCAGCTTGAAGTGTGGGGTGAACGTAATGAAATCCATGTCGTCGCTCAACATACCGGGGCAGATTCAGCCTCTGTGATTTATGATGCCGTTCAATCAGCACAAGCGAAAGGTATTGATGTATTAATTGCGGATACTGCGGGTCGACTGCATACTAAATCAAACTTGATGGATGAGTTAAGTAAAATTAAACGTATTATAGGGAAGATAGATGCAACAGCGCCTCATGAAATCTTGTTAGTATTGGATGCAGGGACAGGACAAAACGCCTTATCGCAAACTAAAATATTTAATGAAATCGTTGGGTTATCAGGGCTTGCTTTAACAAAATTAGATGGAACCGCAAAAGGCGGGGTGATTTTTTCTCTGGCTAATCAATTTGAGTTGCCTATTCGGTTTATTGGTGTTGGTGAAGGTATTGATGATCTGCAAGACTTTGATGCACATGCTTTTATTGATGCTTTGTTTGTAAAAGACTAAGGGATCTGAAAATCAAAAATTGTGATAAATAGATACCCATTAAAATGCTTAAATTTGACCATGTAAGTAAACGATACCCTGATGCCGGTGATGCGCTATTAGATGTCAATTTTCATTTAAAACAAGGTGAAATGGCATTTTTAACCGGTCATTCAGGTGCAGGGAAAAGTACCTTGCTCAAGCTGATTGCCATGATGGTGTTATGCAGTCGTGGGCATATTTTACTGGATGGACAAAATTTAAATAAAATAACTGAAAAGCAAATTCCATTTGTCCGTAGAAAATTAGGCTTGATTTTTCAAGATAATAAGTTACTACATGATCGAACAGTTTTTGATAATGTCGCTTTACCACTTATTGTATCGGGCTATGGTTATCAAGAAATTAACCGGCGAGTAAGGGCTGCTTTAGACAAGGTGGGCTTATTAGGCAAGGAAAAGAAATACCCTTTGTCATTATCAGGAGGGGAGCAACAGCGTGTAGGTATTGCAAGAGCGGTTATTAATAAGCCTCGCGTAATTTTAGCTGATGAGCCAACCGGTAATTTAGATCCTGTATTATCTGCTGAAGTAATGCATCTATTTGAACAGTTTCAAAAAGTGGGCGTGACGGTTTTAATTGCCAGTCATGATGTGGACTTATTAAGCAAAATGGGGCATCGCGTCTTAACATTAGATCATGGGCGACTACTCGCGAGTTAGTTATGAAGCATAAGTCTCGTCGAATCAGAAATAAGGGAAACAGTAATTTATTAGATAGGTTGCAAGCCTATTGGTATATCCATGCACAGGTATCATTATCAAGTTTAGGTCGACTGGTTCGGAATCCTTTTGCAACGACAATGACGGTTACGGTTATGACGATTGCAATCACGCTTGCCGCAGGGTTCTATTTGTTCGTTGTTAATGTGCAGCAATTAACAGGAAATCTGGAATCAAGCAATCAAATTTCACTGTTTTTAAAAACCAGTGTCAGTTATGATGCGGGGAAAAAGTTAGCAGCAGCAATAAGAAAAAACCCGGATTTAGAGCAGGTTGTGTTTATCTCAAAAGATCAGGCGTTGGAAGAGTTTAAGCAATACAGTGGTTTTGGCGATGCTTTAAATGTATTGGAAAAAAATCCATTACCCATCGTTATTCAGGTGCTCCCTAAAAATACCCTGAATGACTTACAAAGTATTCAAAACTTAATGGCTGAGTTTAATCAATTGCCTCAGTTAGATTTTGCACAAATGGATCTACAGTGGGTAAAAAAATTGCAGTCTATGATGCAAATTATTCAGCGTGGTGTATTTTTATTAACTATTTTGTTAGGCATTGCGGTTTTATTTATTACAGGAAATAGTATTCGCCTGGAATTACAAAATAGACGGGATGAAGTGATGGTTGCTAAGTTGGTTGGTGCAACTAAGGCATTTATCCAAAGACCTTTTATTTATACCGGTTTTTGGTTAGGTTTTATCTCAGGATTCCTTGCCTGGATTGTAGTAAGCGTCATGATGTTTATATTACAAGGACCGATTGAAAGTTTGTCAGTCCTTTATAATAATACTTTTGATGTGAGCTACCTGGGGATGGGGGACACGGTTTGGCTGTTATTTATGGCTTCAGCTCTTGGGGTCATAGGTGCCTGGAGTGTGCTACATTATCAGTTAAGGCAAATAAGACCTGAATGAAGTAATTTCTTATGCGTTCTTAAGCTCTGTATCTTATCGTCTATTTTAGGTATCAAAAGTTGAACTTGTAAAATTATTAGCGCTCATATTAAAATAAGTGCTAGAATCAAAATAACTTTCATACTCAAGAGGATTTTATGAGCAATACATTGGCTATACCGACAAATTTATCAGTCGGTACTTTTGATTCATATTTGAATACTGTGAGTCATATGCCTAAGTTAACGCCGGAACAAGAGCGTGAACTGGCAGTGCGTTATAGAGATCATGATGATATTGAAGCCGCACGTAAACTGGTAATGTCAAACCTTCGTTTTGTTGCTCATGTTGCTCGCGGATACAGTGGTTATGGTTTACCTTTAGCGGATGTTATGCAAGAAGGTAATGTGGGTTTAATGAAAGCAGTTAAGCGCTTTGACCCTGATGTAGGTGTTCGGCTGGTCTCATTTGCAATTCACTGGATTAGAGCTGAAATTCATGAATATGTGATTAAAAACTGGCGTATTGTTAAAGTCGCAACAACGAAAGCGCAGCGTAAGTTATTTTTTAACTTAAGAAAGTCAAAAAAAGGTCTGGGTTGGTTGTCAAAAGATGACGCTGAAGCAATAGCAGAAAACCTGGATGTAGATATTAAAATAGTCTATGAAATGGAAGAGCGTCTTGATGGACGTGACATGGCTTTTGATTTGCCGGCAAATGACTCTTCAGAGGACAATGTTTCCGCTCCTGTTAATTATTTAGAGCAACAGGAAGCTGATCCTGCATTATTATTAGAAAATTCTGACTGGAAAGGGCATGAAGAAGGGCTATTAACTCAAGCATTATCAGAGTTGGATGAGCGTAGTCAGGATATTTTAACCAGTCGCTGGTTGTCAGAAAAAAAAGCAACATTGCATGAACTGGCCGCTCGATACAATGTGTCAGCAGAACGTATTAGGCAATTAGAGAAAAATGCGATGAAAAAATTAAAGCTTGCGGTTGTTTTCGAGGCATAGCCAAAAATAAACTAGCATATTTTATCATATTTGCTTATAATGCTCATTCTGTGCCGGGGTGGTGAAACTGGTAGACACGTTGGATTCAAAATCCAATTTCTTCGGAAGTGCCGGTTCGATTCCGGCCCTCGGTACCACAGAATAAGTCGGAGAAGTCCGAGGAAGTCCAGAAACCCTTTTAGCATATAGCTTTAAGGGTTTTTTTATGTCCGTAGTAGTCCAAGGAAAAACACTACAATCCAGTAAAAAGTGTAATAACTTATGCAATAACTGCTAAAATCAAGTTGTCTATCATAAAAAGTTATTACATATTATGGCTAGAGACCTTATAAAATCAGACTTAACCGTTAAAGCCTTACAGCCTCAAGAAAAACCCTACCGTTTAAATGATGGCAAAGGCTTATTTGTTCTAATTAATCCCAATGGCTCAAAATATTGGCGATTAAATTATTCCCTTCATGGTAAACGCCACTTAATTTCATTAGGTGTATATCCTGATATTGGTTTAAAGGAAGCTAGATCAAAAGCAATGGAATGTCAGAAAATGATTAGAGAAGGCATTAATCCATCGCAAGTACGAAAACAGGATAAGCAGGTCGTTAAAAAAGCGATAGAAACAGAACAAAGGATTGCAGATGGTATTCCCCTAGAAAATTCATTTGCTGATATTTCACAGCGTTGGTTAGATGATTTTGAGCAAACGGTTGTACCTGCAACATTTAAAAAAGTGTCCAGACGGTTAGAAATGCATGTTTATCCTTACCTTGGTAATAAGCCTGTAGCAGAAATAAAAGCCCCCGATCTATTGGAAGTGGTTTTGCCTATTGCCAAAAGACAGACCGTTGAAACTGCTCACAGAGTTTTGCATCATTGCCACCGTGTTTTTAAGTATGCGGTTGCTCACGGTTTAATGGAATACGACCCTAGCCCAGCCGTTACCGATGCATTACCTCCAATAAAAGTAACCCATAGAGCGGCAATTACAGACCCTAGAGAAATTGGTCGATTAATGAAGGATATTGATGCTTATACAGGCACTTTTATTGTGAAGTGTGCCCTAATACTTTCACCATTGCTGTTTGCCAGACCTGGAGAAATAAGGCAGATGGAGTGGAAGGACATAGACTTTGATGCAAAGGAGTGGCGTTATTTTGTTACCAAAACAGAAACCGAGCAGATTGTTCCATTATCTAGACAAGCAATTGAGGTGTTAGAGGATGTTAAAAGGCTAACGGGTAATAGTCGATATGTATTCCCCAGTTTACGAAGTGATAAACGCCCTATGAGTAATAACACGGTAAGACTGGCATTACGGGCAATGGACTATGATAAAGAAACCATGAGTGCACATGGATTTAGAACGACAGCATCTACGTTATTGAATGAACAAGGCTGGAGTCCTGATGCAATTGAACGCCAATTAGCTCATACATCAAGAAATAAAGTTAGAGCTGCTTATAACCGAGCACAATACCTTGAAGAACGTAAAAAAATGATGCAGTCATGGGCTGATTACCTCGACAGTCTAAAAGCGGGTAATAATGTGATTATTGGTGATTTTAAAAGGACAGGCTAGTAAACGAAAAACAGAGGTAACTAAGTAACTTTCCTCTAAAAGTCGCATAACATAAGGTTTTATATGAATAAACAATTTATAACTGATAAATCAGGATAAAAAACAATGATACAAATTAACCTAAATGACGACCTAAGCACAGAAGTAGAGCGGCTGGCAAAAAAACAGCATAGACCTGTTCAACAGCTTATTAATATAGCAATTATTACCATGCTTGAAGAGTATAACGATATTCAAAATGCAGAAGAAACACTACTGCGTATTGAGCGTGGCAAAGAAAAAACCTATAGCCTTGACGAAGTAGAACAATATATAAATGATCTGGACAGTTGAGTTATCTGGAAAGGCTTTAAAACAGTTAGGTAAAATCAATAAAACCGAAAGGGTGATGATCTGGCGATTTATCAAAGAAACGCTGCCAAGAATGACTAACCCTAGAACCAAAGGGAAATCCTTACAGGGTCAATTAAAACGGCTATGGCGTTATCGTGTTGGAAATTATCGAATTATCTGCCAGATAAAAGATGATGAACTACTTGTTTTATTGTTGGAGATCGGACACCGCAAAGAAATTTATAAAAATTAAGTTATAATCCAATTTAACCAGTCTAGGCTTAG
>CAYMPX010000044.1:0-14210 GCA_964392135.1 uncultured Methylomarinum sp. | reverse complement strand
TAAATTACTCAGCAATTTTAACAAGCTATCATGCCTGATATTCAAACCCTACTCACTACGGCAACTCAACGCCTGACAGCTGCATCCGACTCTGCGACACTGGATGCAGAAGTACTACTCTGCCATGTGCTAAAAAAACCACGTTCCCATCTGAGAGCATGGCCAGAAAAGCAACTCTCTTCACAGCAACAAACTCGATTCCAACAATTACTGGCACAACGAGTCCACGGCACACCTGTTGCCTACCTGACAGGCACAAGGGAGTTCTGGTCTCGTGACTTTAAAGTCAACCAACACGTATTAATACCCAGACCCGACACCGAATTACTGATTGAATTAAGCCTGGATTTACTGGCTGACAAGCCCAATGCAAGACTCATTGATTTAGGCACAGGTTCTGGTGCTATTGCCATCACCTTAGCCGCAGAACGCCCAGATTTAGAAGTTTTTGCCATAGAGCAAAGTGAGCAAGCATTAAAAATTGCCAGACAAAATGCAGCAACCCATCAAACCAGAAACATTCACTTTAGCTTATCCAACTGGTTTGATAACATCAGCCCTTCCCCGTTTGATTTAATTATCAGCAATCCGCCTTATATAGACAGCAATGACCCGCATTTATCGCAAGGCGATGTGCGCTTTGAGCCTAAAAGCGCACTGATTGCTAAAAATAAGGGTCTGAAAGATATTGAAAACATTAGTCGCCGCGCCTTACATTACTTAAAGCCAGGAGGCACATTACTCATTGAACATGGCTATGATCAACAACCGACTGTACAAGCCCTGTTTAATTCGTTTAGTTATAGCAACATTCAAACCCACACAGATCTTTCTGGCAATCCCAGAGTAACTACCGGCCTATGGAACCCACGATGAACACCCAGGAAATTCAATTGCCCAGAAGCATCACTAATCAATTATTGCACCTTGCGCTACAATCCCCAGAGCAAGAGGTTTGTGGCTTAATTGGCTCTAAAGAGGGCATTGCCAGTAGCTTTCACCCTATTACAAACATCGCAGAACAGCCTGCAACACGCTTCCAGCTAGACCAGAAACAACAAATCAATGCCATGGCCTGCATCCGTGACAATAATGAATCCCTATTCGCTATTTTTCACTCACACCCGACAGCACCCGCAATACCCTCGACAACAGATATCGCACTCGCCAGTTATCCGGAGGCTATTCAGTTAATTATTTCACTCAATACCAAGGGTATTTTAGAAATCAGAGGGTTTAAAATCATTAACAAAGCGGTCGAAGAAGTCACACTGAGTCTGCTCAGTGACTAAAACCCATCGGGATCATGAGCAATATGGAAACTGTCCCGTCTTAAGTTGGTAGCGTGTAAAAGTGTAGACTTTTTTTAAGATAAAAAATATCTCATAAAATCAATAGGTTATTACAACAAACCATGCTCTGCAAAAGAATACGGTTGACCATCGGCAATAATAAAATGATCCAGCACGCGTATATCAAATAAATTAAGCCCCTGCTTTAACTTCTCTGTAATCTGTTTATCTGCCTGACTCGGTTCATTAATACCCGACGGATGATTATGGGCAAAGATCACGGCCGCTGCATTATGAAACAAGGCTCTTTTTGCCACTTCACGCGGATAAACACTGGCCCCATCTATCGTTCCTCTGAACATTTCCTCTAACATAATGACTCTGTGCTGATTATCCAGAAATAAACAGGCAAACACCTCATAACTATAACCGCGTAATTGTGCACTCAGATAAGCCCTTGTTGCTTGTGGACTGGTTAACACATCCCCTCTTTGTAATATTTCCACAAAATGACGCTTGGCCATTTCCAGCACGGCTTGTAACTGTGCATATTTGGCGTCCCCCAAGCCCTTACCTTGGCAAAACCGCGTGTGGTCAGCCTCTAATAACGCTTGTAACGAGCCAAATTCATCCAGTAACTCTCTGGCTAAATCAACCGCTGATTTGCCTTTTATGCCTATGCGTAAAAAAATAGCCAATAACTCGGCATCCGTTAATGCCTCAGAACCTTTGCTTAATAACTTTTCACGTGGACGCTGATCAGCGGGCCAATCTTTAATCGACATATTTACCTCTGCCACTGGGTAAAAATTTAAGCATAGAAGAATTCTTATTAATTTGCCATAATTAACAGCTATTTATCACTATTGGACAGAACCATTAACAATCGTATTTTAGTTGGCGTTTGTGGCGGCATTGCGGCCTATAAATCAGCCGAATTAGTCCGCCAGTTACGTAAACAAGGATGTGAAGTGAGAGTTGTAATGACCCATTCGGCTATCCAGTTTATTTCCCCGCTCACCTTTCAGGCTTTATCAGGCAACCCTGTTGCCACAGAATTACTGGATACCCAGCAAGAAAATGCCATGGGGCATATTAATCTTGCTCGCTGGGCAGACAAAATTGTTATCGCGCCAGCCACCGCGAATAGTATTGCTAAATTTAGCCATGGCCTGGCAGACGATCTATTATCTACACTCTACCTGGCAGCAAACTGCCCCGTGTATATTGCGCCGGCAATGAATCAGGCCATGTGGAATAAAGCCGTTACCCAAGAGAATATTCAACGCTTGCTCGCACAGGGTGTTCAATTGATTGGACCTGAATCGGGGGACCAGGCTTGCGGTGAAACCGGATTTGGCAGAATGTCAGAAGCCAGCACAATTTGTACGGTACTGATAAAAGAAATAACAGATAACCTCCTGTTAAAAGGCGTTAATGTACTGATTAGTGCAGGCCCAACCCGAGAGCCTTTAGACCCTGTGCGTTATATTACTAATCGCAGTTCTGGAAAAATGGGCTATGCTTTAGCTGAAGCGGCATTAAATACAGGCGCAAATGTGACCTTGGTCAGCGGTCCGGTAACACTTTCTGCTCCTAAAGGTATAAAAATTCTCTCTGTAGAAACGGCTGAACAAATGCATCATGCCGTGATCTCCCATGCCAGTCACCATAGTATTTATATCGGTGCAGCTGCTGTTGCCGACTACAGCCCGGCAACAACAAGCACAGAGAAAATAAAAAAGCAGGCAACAGAATCCGTTATTATCCTCAAAAAAACGAAAGATATTCTGGCAGATGTGGCTAACCTTGCAGACCGCCCACACTTTGTAGTTGGTTTTGCCGCAGAAACGGATCATCTGGAACGCTATGCCAAAGATAAATTAAAGCGAAAAAATTTAGATATGATTGCCGCTAACTGGGTAGGTAAAGCACAGGGTGGCTTTGATAAAAATGAAAATGCACTCCAGGTTTATTGGCGCTCTGGCAGCCAGTTATTGGAAATGACCGATAAAAAACAATTAGCTGCACAGCTAATTTCCCTAATTGTAGAGAGAATAAATGAAAAAAATACAGCTTAAAATTCTAGACCCGCGCCTGGGCAATCAAATTCCATTGCCTGAATATGCCACAAAAGGCTCTGCCGGACTGGATTTACGCGCCTGCCTGGATCAAACACTGGTGTTAGAACCCGGAGAAACCACGCTTATTCCAACAGGACTCGCCATCCATATTGCGGATAGCCACACAGCGGCAGTATTACTTCCCCGGTCGGGTTTAGGACATAAACATGGCATTGTTTTAGGCAACCTGGTCGGGCTAATTGATTCAGATTACCAAGGTCAGATTTTTATTTCTTGCTGGAATAGAGGAAATGCTGCATTTACCATTGAAATAGGTGAGCGTATTGCTCAAATGGTCTTTGTACCCATAATACAAGCCGAATTTGAGCATGTTACCAAATTTGAGCAAAGCCATCGTGGTGAAGGTGGCTTTGGTCATACAGGAAAACAGTAAAGCAACAACAGGAAAACAAGATGATTCGTATTTTTAGCATCTTATCTGCGTTTACAGTGCTTATGATATTAATTGCAGGCGGAGGAACTTATTGGCTCTCTCAATCTGACGTGAGCCTGGCGCAGAAACAGTCAATGGAAGCAAGTGCAAGAGGCGTTGCTTTAAGTATCTCCCATCAGCTGAATACCTTGCAGGCAACGGTGACAAAAATGGCATCAGCCGCTGACGTTATTACGGCTATTGAAAGTCATGATAGCTTACAAATGGCTCAATCCTCATTAATGCTGGAACAATTTCTACCCCGGGTAATGAAAATCAGACTATTACCGGCGAGTGTCAATGAACTCGATGACTCAAGTGTTCCACACATGGGTAATGCAGACTTGATTATGGCACAGGAAACGCTGACAAAGATATCATCGCCCGCCATACAAGGTGAAGGTGAAAATAGACACTTGGCGATAACCGCTGTGATTAAAAATAGTGATGTTGCTATTGGGGTTATTCTTGCCAGTCTAAACTATGACTTTTTACAGTCCACACTCAAAAAAGCCCATATTTCTGCAGGCTTTATTGAATTAAAACAAAATAATCTTGCACTGGCTAAAACAGGCGATGCATCAAACAAAACAGATGATGATAACCGTATTAAAGTAGCTAATACCCGCTGGAATATACATTACTGGCCTGACAATACACAAAGCCTGTTTTCATTAAAACTTATTAGTTTCATATTAATCCCTTTACTACTGGTCGCCGTAGGATTTTTCATCAGCTATAGAAACATAACGCGTATTATAAGACAAGATCTGGGTTGTATTTTAAAAGCCATTAGAAACCTTATGGCAGGGAAAAACGTAGGGAGCTACCCTATGAATTTAGTCGAAATGAAATCGATGATTTCAAATATTGTGCAATATAAACGTGTATTAGAGAATGCAGGCAAAGACTTATCGGCAAAAATAACCACCGATACCAATCTGGATGATGACTTTTTTAATGAATCAAGTGATACCTGTTTCTTAACGACTAACATAGATGTAGAAGACAACAGTAGCGCTCTACTCACTGAAAGTACGCCTATTTCTTTACCCTCAGAAAACAACCACTCCCACGCTGTTTTTGCCAAAGAGTCTATGCTAAGCCAAAAAAAAGCACCTGACGCAATTTTTAAAGCCTATGATATTCGAGGTATAGCAGGTGAGACATTAACCCTGGAGATTATTTTTGATATTGGACGTGCTGTCGGCTCTGAGGCAGCAGAAAACAATATTAAAACCATCGTCTTGGGACAAGATGGCAGAACCTCCAGCCCGGCTTTAGCCGAATCATTTTCCAAAGGCATTATCTCAACCGGTGTTAATATTCTCGATATCGGCTTAATACCTTCCCCCGTGGTTTATTTTGTCGCGCATCATACCGAAGGAAGATCCGGCGTTGTTATCACAGGAAGCCATAACCCCGCTAACTATAATGGTCTTAAAATCATCATTAATGGTGAAACCCTGGCGGGCAATCAAATTCAACAACTAAAACAACGCATAGATACTGAAAGTTATGTTACTGGTGAAACAGGTTCCATAGAACAAAACAGTATGTTCACCAATGAATATATCGGCATTATTTCTGAGGATATTCATATTGCCAGACCCATGAAAGTCGTTGTTGACTGTGGTAATGGTGCTGCAGGAGAATTAGCACCTGTTTTATTAAAAACCCTGGGCTGTGAAGTCATCGAATTATTTTGTGATATTGATGGTAACTTCCCTAATCATCACCCTGATCCGAGTAAACCCGAAAATTTAAGTGATTTAATGACTGCCGTGCAACATTACCAGGCGGATGTCGGTATCGCTTTTGATGGGGATGGCGACAGATTAGGCGTTATTGATTCAAAAGGAAAAATCATCTGGGCTGACAGACAAATGATGCTATTTGCTAAAGATGTTCTTGCTTCAAAACCAGGGGCAGAAATTATTTACGATGTAAAATGCTCGCGTCTGCTTGAGCAACAAATCACTAAATACGGTGGCAGACCTTTAATGTGGAAATCGGGGCATTCCTTAATGAAAGCAAAATTAAAAGCAACAGACGCTGCATTAGCGGGTGAAATGAGCGGGCATATTTTCTTTAATGACCGTTGGTTTGGTTTTGATGATGCCTTATATTCAGCATCACGTCTGATTCAGATATTATCGACGGATACGCGTAGCAGTCATGAGGTGTTTGCTGATTTTCCTGATAGTATGAATACCCCTGAAATTAATATTGAACTCGCTGAAGGCGAGAATACGCAACTGATGGAACAATTATTATCTCAAGCCCGTTTTGATGATGGAAAAATAATCACCATTGATGGTTTACGGGTTGATTTTGCTGATGGCTGGGGACTGGTCAGAGCATCAAACACCATGCCAGCACTGACACTGCGTTTTGAAGGTGATAACACCGATGCCCTAAAACGGATACAGTCCCGGTTTAAAGAGTTACTCAGCCAGGTAAAACCGGGTATATCTATCCCTTTTTAACCTCATCATGTAGCCCATAGCATGGCAGCTAAAGCAGCCGTGGTATTCAGCTCATACCATAATATTATTGCTTAAAATAAGTTTTTATCACGCATGAAAGAAAATACAGCACACCAAATAGCCCACGTACTCACCGAGGCTTTACCTTACATACAAAAATTTAAAGGCAAAACCGTCGTCATCAAATTTGGTGGCAACGCCATGGTCGATGAAGATTTGAAAAGCAGTTTTGCCAGAGATATTGTTTTAATGAAAATTGTAGGGATTAACCCTATTGTAGTTCATGGTGGAGGTCCACAAATCGGCAGTCTATTAGAACGCCTCAACATATCAACTCAATTTATCGATGGCATGCGTGTCACCGACAGCGAAACCATGGATGTGGTTGAAATGGTACTCGGCGGGCAAGTGAATAAAAACATTGTAAACCTAATCAATATGCATGGCGGCAAAGCCATAGGTTTAACCGGTAAAGACGGGGATTTTATCCATGCGAAGAAAATCAATTTAAGAAAAAGTGCTTTAGCAGCTAATGCCTCCGAAATAATTGATTTGGGGCATGTCGGTGAAGTCAGTCGTATAGACCCCACTGTGCTGGACATGCTCTGTCATAGTGATTTTATCCCCGTTATAGCCCCCATCGGTGTGGGAGATGACGGACACTCTTACAATATTAATGCCGACTTGGTTGCGGGTAAAGTGGCCGAAGAGTTAAACGCAGAAAAGCTATTATTACTCACCAATACCGCAGGTATTCTAGATAAAGAAAGCCAATTACTTACTGGTCTATCCGTGACAGATATTGATAATTTAATTGCAGATGGCACTATTGCCGGGGGCATGATTCCTAAAACACGATGCGCAACAGATGCGTTAAAAGGCGGAGTATCCAGTGTTCATATTATTGATGGTAGAGTGAACCATGCGGTATTGCTAGAACTATTTACGGATCAAGGTGTAGGCACACTATTAGTTAATCCATAAGCACTCAAACAGGAAGTAAAAAATTGATGGGCATAAAAGAACCTTTGCCCACCCGACATAACGATGTAAGGAACGAGAATTTAATAATATACGAAAGTTTGACACAGGATTTTGGTTTCACAGTGGTGCTAGACAAATAGGCGCATAGCAGGCTATGTAACTGTTTGGCTAGTGCCGCTGTGGAGCCAAAATACCCGTCAGTATTCGGGTATTATTGAATCCTCGTTCCTAAGTCTCAGCATTGAAAAAGCGGACTAAAGTCCGCTCTACTCTTTGTGATTCGCCTGATGCGAAACACACTAAAAATTACTTGTCTTTATCGATAACCACCTTACCGTCAATAACTAACTTGGAAACACCACCTCTAATAGCTGTTAAAGTACAGCTTGCTGTCTTAAAATTATCGCCTTTCTCCCCTTCCCACTCCAAGGTCAAATAGGTTGAGTTATCACTCTCCTGATTAGTCACTAATGTAGTGATTTGTGTGCCTGTATGTTCCTTGATTAATTGAGGACATTTCTTATGCGCCATAGTTTGCATTCCCGCAAGGGCTCTTACCATTGCTGCCGCTTCTTTTTGCCCATCAGTCTGTTCTTTATTTGAGCCGACCATAATAAAGCCAATAACAAATACGCCGACAACCGCAATCATCAATTTCTGTGTATTACCCAGTTCCATTTTATTCTCCTGTTAATTAATTTTCTTCTTCTACGTCTTTAAATATCATTACAAATAGTAGTACTTAATGATTCTATCTCTAAACCCGCATCACAGCAATTAAAACTCAACACCCTGCTCCGCTTTAATTCCCTGAGCATAGGCATGTTTAACCTTATTCATTTCAGTCACTGTATCAGCCACCTCAATCACCTCTGTCGCCGCATTACGCCCTGTTAACACTAAATGCATCCAGGAAGGCTTTTCATTAGTAATAAAATCGGCAATTTCTTCACCTGAAATCCAGTGATAACCACAGCAATAATTTATCTCATCCAGCAATACAAAATCATACGCTTCCGACAAAATCTTTTGCTTACTAAACGCCCAAATCTCGCGGCTGGTTTTAATATCCTGCTCTGGATTTTTAGTATCCCAGGTAAAACCATCCCCCATGACATGCCACTCGATATTATCAAAGCGTTCGGCGGCCTTCTGTTCACCCGTCTGCCATTTGCCTTTTATATATTGAATCACACACACTTTCATGCCCCAGCCAGCCGCTCTAAATACCATCCCTATGGCGCTTGATGACTTGCCCTTCCCCTCTCCGGTATTCACCAGCACAATACCTTGTCGACGATCTCTTGATTTCATTGATTCCACATTTTTTAAGGTAAACGAGGCATTCTACCGCAGAGTGAATCATCTGCTACAATGCATTTTTTTATACATGCAAACAAGAAAATAAAATGGACGTTATCCAGCGTATAGCCGAAGAATTAGCCGTAAATATAAAACAAGTTGCAGCAGCCATCACCTTGTTAGATCAAGGTGCTAGCGTTCCGTTTATTTCTCGCTATAGAAAAGAACTCACCGGTGGACTTGATGACCAGCAACTGCGGATACTGGATGAACGGCTTCACTATCTGCGAGAATTAAATAGTCGCAGGGACACTATTTTAGAAAGTATTGCCTCGCAAAATAAACTGACCCCCGCATTAGAACAAACCATAAAACAAGCCGACAGCAAAACCTTATTAGAAGATTTATATCTGCCTTACAAACCCAAACGACGCACCAAAGCACAAATTGCCAAAGAAGCAGGGTTAGAAGCCCTTGCTGATGCGATTGTTGCAGACCGCAGTCTCATTCCAGAAAACCTTGCCACTAACTATGTTAACCCTGAACAAGGTATTAATGATGTCAGTGCGGCCTTAGACGGTGCCAAACAAATCATTATGGAAGGCATCGCCGAAGATGCCGAATTACTTAGCGAACTCCGTGAACATATCTGGAATAAAGGCATCATGCATTCGGTTGTGGTCAAAGGTAAAGCATTAGCAGCCGAAAAATTTAAAGATTATTTTGATTATCAGGAAGCCATTAACAAAATCCCCTCGCATCGCGCACTGGCATTATTTAGAGGACGTAACGAAGACTTATTAAATCTTAGCTTAAAACCCGGTAATGATGATAAAGAAGAACATCAACGCTGCGCTCAACGTGTTGCCCAGCACATAAATGTCACCGATACCTCATTAGCCGCCGATGCCTGGTTAGCAGAAACGGCTCGGCTGGCTTGGAAAGTGAAACTATTCACCCGCATTGACCTGGATTTAAAGCTCCGTTTACGAGAAGCCGCAGAACGTGAAGCAATCAAAGTATTTGCCCGTAATTTAAGAGACCTATTACTGGCCGCACCTGCGGGACCAAAAGCAACCCTGGGGCTAGACCCTGGTATTCGTACCGGCGTAAAAGCGGCCGTGGTAGACCCCACAGGCAAACTATTAGCCTTTGATACGGTTTATCCACACGCCCCTAAAAACCAATGGGATGCATCCATCAACACCTTAGCCAAATTGATTAAACAGCATCATGTCGATTTAGTCAGTATTGGTAATGGCACGGGATCAAGAGAAACCGATCAACTGGTTGCTGATTTAATGAAGCAACATAAAGACTTAAAATTCAAAAAAATCACTGTTTCAGAAGCCGGTGCATCGGTTTATTCAGCCTCGGAACTGGCTGCCAAAGAATTTCCTGATTTAGATGTTACCATTCGCGGTGCAGTGTCTATCGCCAGACGATTACAAGACCCCTTGGCAGAACTGGTTAAAATTGATCCAAAATCCATAGGTGTCGGTCAATATCAGCATGATGTTAACCAGGTACAACTGGCGCGTAGTTTAGATACCGTGATTGAAGACTGTGTCAACGCGGTCGGTGTTGATGTGAATACCGCCTCTGCCTCATTATTGAAACAAGTCTCCGGCTTGTCTGCCAGCGTGAGTAAAAATATCGTCAATTTCCGTGATGAAAATGGTCCATTCAAAAACCGTAAACAACTTAAAAAAGTCCCCAGGTTAGGCGAGAAAGCCTACGAACAAGCGGCGGGCTTCCTGCGCATCATGTCCGGTGACAATCCACTCGATGCATCCGCCGTACACCCCGAAACCTACCCTGTGGTTAATGCCATTATCGATGATACCGGCAAATCAATTGCCGAACTGATGGGGCAAAGCCAATTCTTACGCAGTTTAACAGCCGCCAATTACACAAATAAAACCTTTGGTTTACCAACGGTCACCGATATACTGCAAGAACTGGAAAAACCCGGTAGAGACCCTAGACCCGAATTTAAAAGCGCACAATTTAAACAAGGCATAGAAAAAATATCAGACTTGGAACCCGGCATGATGCTGGAAGGTGTAGTTACCAATGTAGCTAACTTTGGCGCATTTGTTGATATAGGCGTGCATCAAGATGGTTTAGTACACATTTCCCATTTAGCCGATGTATTTGTCAAAGACCCTGGAGATGTAGTCAAAACCGGTGAAATGGTTAAAGTAAAGGTTCTGGAAGTTGATATTCCTCGTAAACGCATTGCTTTATCAATGAAAAGAAATGGTTATGACTCAACTGCCAAACCGGTAGCCAAAAAACAGCCAGCCTGGCAACAGCGGGGGAAACAAAAGCAAAAAAAACCGGCTGCAACTGCAACACAAAGCACCATGGCAAATGCCTTTGCCCAGGCACTGAAAAAGTAAAACCCAAAAGCTCAGCTATACTCAAACAATAACCGAATCAACGCACAGGATATGTTATGAAAAAACGTGTACTTACCTTCTTCCTTGCAAGCCTGCTAATGACCACATCAACCATCAGTCATGCCGAAGATCAAAGTTACGGCTCACAAGTGGGACATAAAGCACTCAATGGCTTTACCAATATGACAACTGCCATTCTGGAAATCCCTAAAAACATCATCAACACTACAAATGATAGTAATATTGCTTATGGTACCGTCGGTGGACTGGCAAAAGGTATTTTAAACACCGTAGGCAGAATGATGGCTGGCATGACAGACTTTGTAACGGCTCCAATCCCGACAAAACCCATCGCCCACCCCGTCTATATCTGGGATGACTTTGATATAGACACCACGTACGAACCCGCATTTCGTTTACAAGACTAATCAAAACACCTGACTGGAACCACCACAAATGAACCCGCTTTATTTGTGGCGAAAATCCTTTAAATATCACCTGTTATTCAAAGCGTGTTATTACAGTTAAAATCATATTGTAAAAGTGCAAAAGGGTCAGGTCTTACATTATGCAATGCATAATCAAGCTTCTTTTTTGACATGCACAATGCAAGGCCTGACCCTATTTTTCTTAAATCAAGTAAAATCAAGCTGGCTGACTCCTTGATTTCAGGGTTTATTTTTATTTTAAAGTTACAAAGCAATAAGCATATTTTATGCTTTTATAAGCCTTGTAATTTGTTCGATTTTTTAAGATAACGAATGCCAAGGTACATTATCGTTAATAGCGGTATAAAAATAATTAATAGTTGGTTGCGAAGCTGTATATCTTCATTGGTCAATTCTGGATATTTAAATAATAAAACTAACAGAATACCCAGCAACCATACATAAATAGATGAGTTCTCCTTAACAACAGGACGTTGCCATCTAAAACGCATACCGCTAAAAGTTTCAGTTAAACCCGCAAGTTCAGGAAACCAGCGATTTGCATGTTGGCAATAAGAATCAAACGCCTCACCAAATTTAGAGCGTAAAAAGTTCTCTTCGGCTAAAACAATAGCTTGATAAATAAACAAAAAAGCCGGAATAAAAACTGATATATAAAGCAAAGAATTCGCTAATATACCAATACCCGCTAATTTGAGGATATTCCCAACATATAATGGGTTACGACAGTGATTAAAAATACCTGTCGTCACCAAACTGGAGGCATAGACTTTTTTATCTTTTCCACCGCGTTCAATATAGGCTAAACCGATGGTTGCACAGCGAATTACCTGTCCCAATACGGTAATAAACAGACCTATCCATAAGGTTAAATAATGCTGTTCAACAGGTGCTATTTCGGCTGCAGGAATAAACAGAGCTAAATATAAAGGGATAAATACCCAGTTTCGGTATTTAAAAAAGAAATTTCCTATTTGAACCATCATTATTCTTTCACCGCTATTATTCCTACAAAGTTATACCACTTAAAAAATACTTCACAATGTGCAAAACCTGTTTCATGCAGTAAGGTTATATTTTCACTGAGTTTATAAGGGATAAGAACATTTTCCAAAGCCTCGCGTTTTTGCGATATTTCCATTTCACTATAATGATTACGTCGCTTATGATTATAATAATAATTAATAAAGTCACGGTTAAAAACGCTATCTTCGGCTAATATTTTTTCGGTAAGAATTAACACGCCGCCGCTGTTTAAACCATCAAAAATATTTTTCAGCAATTTTTCTCGATTAATGGGACGGATAAATTGTAAAGTTAAACATAAAATAACCACCGAAGCGTTAGAAATTTTGAGGTTTTTATTTAAGTCGGCAAGGCGCAAATCAAAAGGACGTTCAAAGTCCGCTTCTTCAAGCCTGGATTGGCATTTATCCAGCATTTTACGTGAATCATCAAGCCCAATAAAACGAATATCCTTCGCTATCGAGGTATTCATGCCAATTAAAGTTGTGCCAGTTGCACAGCCTAAATCATAGATGTCCGCACCTGATTTGGCATAATCAGCCGCCTGCTCTGCCATCATGCGCTGCATTTCACCATAAAAAGGTACGGAACGATTCACCATATCATCGAAGACATTAGCAACAATAGTATCGAACTTAAAATCCTCAGCCTGTTGGATTTCTTCTTTAAAAATGTGATCTTTATTCATATTGTTTAATTAAGTAATTCTCGCTGTAACTCTTATTTTGGAAAATATTCTTTTAATGCACAAAAGGGTCGTAAGTATTCAGAGACCCCTTTAAAAAATTGAAATGTTAGCTGACAACCCTGTGCAAGCTATTGATAGATGGTTTTAAGAGCATAACATTGGCAAAATTTCTATAGGGGGTATCAGAATACTTACACAAGGTTCAGGTCTTGCATTGTGCATGTCTTTAAAAAAAGAGTCTTGATTATGCACAATACAAGACCCTTTTATCCAGCCTACGCTCTTATTATTATAAATCAAGTTGGTACACCCCCTTGATTTTTTTTGCTTTTTTACTTATGCTAATGTGTATATTTACAAGCATTATACACATATAATTCATGAGAACAAATATTGTAATAGATGATGATTTAATGGCCAACGCTCTCAAAGCCTGTGGGTTAACAACAAAAAAAGATGTTGTAGAGCAAGGTCTTAAACTGATAATACTCAGGCATAAACAGCAAGCTATAAGAGACTTACGAGGCAAAGTAAGGTGGGAAGGTGATTTAGAAGAAATGAGAACTGATAAATGATATTGGTTGATACCAGCGTTTGGATTGACTACTTAAACGGAAAAGAAAACCCAGCAGCGAACATTTTGGATACCGCCTTGATTGATGGAACAGTTGCAATAGGCGACTTGATTTTTTTAGAAATACTACAGGGAATAAAAAGTGAACGAGATTATAAAAAGACCAAATCAGCCCTTGCTATATTAGAACAATATGAAATGTTTGGACATAATATGGTTGAACAATGTGCCAATAATTATCGGTTTCTTCGCAAAAAAGGAAGTACTATCAGAAAAACGAATGATGTAATTATTGCTACGTTTTGTATAGAAAACAGTGTACCTCTTCTTTTTAATGACCGGGATTTTATTCCATTTGTTAATTATCTTGGGCTAATTTCAGTTAACCCAGAAACATAATGAGGCTGAAATAACCGGGGTCAAATAACTGGGGTCAAAATAACTG
>CAYMPX010000043.1:0-14232 GCA_964392135.1 uncultured Methylomarinum sp. | reverse complement strand
CAATCCTTCAGGAAACAGATCCAAAAGATGTCGATTTTCTTTTTTGCCTGACGGGGAATGACCAGGTTAACATAATCACCAGTCTGGTTGGACGTTCATTAGGTTTTAAACGTGTTATTACAAAAATAGAAGATCCTGAATTCGAACATATTTGTTTGGAACTCGACTTAAAAGATACCATTATTCCCGATCAATCGACAGGTCGTTTCCTTGCAGATATGGTTGAAGGACAAGACTTGCTGGCATTAAGCGCTTTGATCAAGGATGAAGCCCGTATTTTTTCTTTTGTCGTTCAAGCTGAAAATGAAGCAGTCATGCGTTCGTTACAGTTACCCGATGATAGCCGAATTATCTGTCTTTATCGGGATAATAAATTCATAATTCCTGACCCTGATTTTAGTTTTAAGGTGGATGATGAAGTTGTCATACTTACACACAGTCGCAATCTTGCTTACTTGAATAATAAATTGCTGAATAAACCAGAAATTATCGCCTTGATTGACAACGGTAATCCAAAAGCATCTGAATAAACAAATAACATTTAGTGCGAGTTGCCGTAGTGTGACCATACCAACGACAAGCTTATGTGTGCCGTCACGATAAACGATGCCAACGATGAATTATAAATTCAACAGCTTCTTTTATATTCAAGTCCCTGGTTCCACCGCCCGTACGTAGATAAAACTTTAGTTCTTTCCCTTGCTGTAGAAAGACAGAATGAGGGGAAGCTAGAATAATAAGACGACAAATATGCTTGTTCTCAAACGTATGAAAAAGCACTTTAACAAATTGACATAAATCGGCACCCAACTTTGTAGAAATAGCTGTGATAATCGCTTGTTCAAAACCATCTTGATCTCGTCTTTTTAGTGCTTGATAGTCTTTATCCAGACCGATAATATCACCATTATCTGAAACACCTATTAATAAAGTCCCCCCTGTAGAACTATTTAAAAATCCCGCAATCGTTTTTAATATCACAATTTCTAGTGTACGATTCACACATTTTTGTTCTAAATCCCAACGGAAAGATGATTTAAATTCAAGTAAAGAGCTTTCACCTTGTTGAATAAGTGTATGAATATTGACAGATAATTCAGTGCTTAATCGCTGAATATTTTGTAATCGCCAATGTAGTTTTTCATAAATCCAGGTAATAGCTAGACCAAAAATAGCACCGATCTGGGCGAGCAATAAAGTTTTATCGGGTGTTCCACCAGAAAGAGAAACTTTTAGTTGTGTGAATGTATAATGAAATGCAGTCATTATCTGGTTTTGTATATCACCTTCAATCTCATAAATAAAAACAAAATCATAAATAGGGTAAAGTATAATAACGCCAGTTAAAGCACCGGTTAAAGCGGCCAAAAAATAGAGTTTAAAACGTTGTTGCCAAAGGGTTATAATTAATAGCAAATAACGTTTCATTTATTTTTCCACCAATAAGCCCCATAATTTCTCAGGATTAAATATTTATTTGTCATCAAATTTCTTCTTGAGCAATATAAATAATTTGTTGGAAATAATTTCATTAGTATGTAATTCTTTTAAGGTATCAGCCTTAGTCATATTCAACAAGGCCTCCGCGGATTGTTCATTTAAGTCATCTAAAAGGTCTTTATTTGATAACAATAGATGCTTCAATTGTTGAATATTTTTGTTTTTTAAGTGTTGATATATATTGGTCGCATTTTGCAGGGCATATGGGTCATCAAAAATTTCAATCAGGGGTGATTTTTTTATTAGTTCTAATTCTTCCAGCACTTTATTAATCAGCTTATGTTGTGTTCGGTAATAAAGATATAGTTCTTGTGATTCATTTAACTTATCAGGTGAAAATAAAAAGCGATGAAGAAAATTACTAAATTTATTGATCCAGTTATCAAAATAAACATTGATTGATTCTAATTCTGCCAAGTCTTGTTCTACACGTTCTGTTTGTGTTTCCAAAATCGACAGATTTCTTTTGTAAATACTCTCATTGATTTCATCCCGCCTGAATATTTCTTTTAATTCACTTTTCTGTATTGCCAAGGTATATATCAGCAGTATATTTTCAACTATATGACTTGGGTCTTTATTATTGTCTTTACATTGCTGACACACTTTTTCGTACAGTGCATGATACTTTGCAATGAAGGCTTGATATTGTACTTCACTAATATCTTTATGTGTAGAGAGTTGTAGGGCTTTTGCTTTTAATGTTTGGTAAATAAGTGCCTGGCTTTTGAAATAGCCCATTTGTTCATGAGGCAATAATTCATCAATTTTGAGCCAGCGGATAACTTTTCCTATGCTTGTTGCTTTTATTATTAGTGTGAAATAAATACTACCAATGGTAATGGCAGTGATAAATTCTTTGATCGAAAAGTTGTAATTCCACCCGGCAAGGTTAAGATCATCAGGAATAAGCATTACCATAACAACGGCAATAGCACCTCGTAAACTCCCCCAGGAAAGAAGGTGTTGCCAGTTCATGGGGATGTCTTCTTCTGATTTATTTAAGTTGGCGAGTCCTATCGATAAATAAACGGATATTGCTCTGGCGATAGCAACTAATGCAATCATCAGCATAATAGGGTAAATAGCGACATGTATGTCGATAGAAAGACTGGCAAATAATAAGCCCATTAAGATGAAAACTAATGAGTTGGCAAGAAAGGCAAAATAACTCCAGAATTTCCCCATATATTCTTCAACGCCGGTTGACATTTTATAGCGTCCAAAATTACCCATAACGATTGAAGATACAAGCGTGGCAATAATTGAAGATAAATGAATGTGATGACCATAAATGATCAGTTTTTCGGAGAGTAGCTCAGTAAACAAAAAAGTAAAATGAGCAACGAGTAATGTTAAGGTGATCTCCAAATGCTCATTACCCTTCACCCATTCAATCAGTTTAGAAAATAAAAGCCCCATAAATAGACCAAAAAGTCCACCACCAAAAATCATGGTGAAGAATGAGAATATACCTTGTAATATAGTATCGGTACCATGGAAGCCGTGTTGTATGATGCCGAGAAATACTAAGAAAATAGCAAAAGCGGTACCATCATTAAACAGACTTTCCCCTTCAAATATTAAAGTCAGACGGCGTGGTGCGCCATATTCTTTAAACAATGATAAAACAGCAACAGGATCAGTTGCTGAGATGATTGCACCGAATAATAAAGTGACTAAAAGTGGCACATCGTATCCAAGTAAATGAAAACACCAATTACCAACAAAGCCAATGAAAAAGGTAGAAATAAGTAAGCCGACAATAGCCAGCATACTGATAGAGAATTTATTTTCTCTAATATTGCGTATATTGATGTTGTAAGCAGATTCAAAAATCAGAATGGGAAGAAAAACAAAAAATAACGATTCAGGTGTTAGTTGGAAGCTGGTTACAAACGAAAATAGTTCAATTTTAGATAAAGGTACTAACAACGAGCCACCAATCACTAATAGGACTGTATAAGGTATACGCGTTTTTAGGGAGAGTAGATTAATACCTAAGGCGAAAAACATCAGGGTAAAAATTGATAAATAAAGTTCGAGTGTCATCTAGTTGCCCTAAGGTAAAAGTGTCTTGATACAAGCTTTGAAAAATAAAATATATATAACTGGGTGGCTCTGCATATAGGAAGCGAATTAGCTGTAATAATCACATTGATATATTCTCTCTATGAAATAATGTGTCTAAAACCACGATACATGTGGTAATAAAATTAGCCAATAAGGCACCACCAGATAGTGACATAATTCGAAGAGATGAAGTCTCAGTGGATTCGAAACTAGCAGATAAAATCCATACAAATATCGCAAGCCACAATTGTAATGATGCAACTAAGCCGGTAGAAAATAAAATTTCTCTACCTTTATAAGAAAATTTCTCTTTGGGTATATTATTGTGTTGAAAAATAATATAAACACATAGAGTATTGACGAAAGTGGCAATAAGCAGTAATGAAAAGTGATTATTTTCTAAATGATTATATTCACCCCAAAAAAAACAGAAGTTAAGTGTTAGAGCCAATATAATAAGAAAACTATATCCAACTTTTGATAAATCCACAGAATACCTCCTATATCCAATATTTTTAACTGTAACGGTTTGATTTTTATATGTAATACATACGCAGTGCAAAACTAGTTAAACCTCATCTACTTTGAAAACCGAAGTTTTCTTTCATTTAAATTTTGAGTTGCATTTTTACCTTCAGTCATATCGTAAAGAGCTAAAAAACATTCACGAGTACGAGGGTGCTTGGCATTTAAACTTAAATCACGCAAATATGGCTGTGATTCTTCCCCTTTTTGAAAATTAACTTGTAACATTTCTTAGTAAATTGCTGTCGGATTTGCTCTATTATAATTGTTAGGGAGCTGGAAAAATATAATCATCCAAAATTTTCATTGAAACCAGCTTAATAATGTTCACGAATGATAACAGATACGATGGGGTGCAGTCCTTCAGGCTGCTTATAAAACGCAGGCTAAAGACCTGCTCCCCAAAGAGTTTCTCACGTTATTTTTGTGTACATTCAGCTTTAAAAATCGGACAATTATTTTTTTCCATCTCCTTTAGTTTCTAAAGGGATGGGGGTTTAATCAATATTATTTATTGGTTGATATAAACCAACATAAAATATAATTGGTTTATATCACCCGCATGTTGGCTGTGTTACATTTTGGTGTACTATTTTACCTTTGTAGAACAAGCTCTTGGCAGGTTTTTGATTTGGCATAAATATAGCTTTATATATTAAAGTTAGTAAAATCATCATTAGTTAAGAAAAAAGGAGGTAACCGTTCACCGTACCCCTTTAAATTTAGCAAAAAATTGTTGATTTTAAGCAGAATTTGTTAACTTTGGCAGTGAAAAAAATACAATATCCTGTTTTTATGAGGGGGGAGTTACGTGAATGGTTACAAAAGGGGAGGAGCAGAATGACGGATCAACTAAGCTGGAGTACTTCAATGATGGCATCAGCCGTTATTTTAGTAATAATATTTCTTGGTATATTTTTTAATTTGTTTGATAAGCCCATTCACGTTCATTTAGACCATGCATAAATTAATCTACCGTCCTTTTATTATTATTGGCTTGATATTGGGCTTGTTTATTGTTGTTGAGTTGGGGGCTTTAAGTAGCATGACCTGGAGAAATCAACAACGTATAGATACCATTAAGCAAGATATAAAACAGGGGAATCAGCTTCAACAACTGGTGTTTGATTTACTGGAACTCCAAAGAAAAACAGAAACTTCTGCGAATTCAGCACAAACCCAGCAACAAACTGATGTTCATAATAAAATTCTACACCTATTAGAACTTCAACCTCCTTTGACTAAACACATCACAGAGGTGCTGAAAAAAATTCAGCAATTACTGATGATTGTTGAACAAGGGCATCAACAGGATCAGGTCAAAACACTACAATTATTACGTGAAGTGCTATTGCAACAAAGTCAGGAAGAAGAGCGATTGTTAGAAGAGGTTTATATTGATAGTCAATTGGAATTAAAACTGGCAATTATAATTCCTTCTGGCATTTTATTAATATTTCTAATATTTGGGTACTTCTTTCTTAACCGATGTGTTATTGCACCAATAAATGCCTTGGAGGAATTGTTATCAAATCTGATTAAAGGTGAAAAACAACCTATTGAAGATATTAAAGCCGACTCTGTCATGCTGCCATTGTTTACTAACTACAACAGACTCGTTTTACGTCTATATGAATTGGAGCAGGAGCATGAAGTACACACTCATTCCCTGGAAAAGGAAGTCCGTAATGCAACTCATACTTTATTGGAACAAAGCCTTAGTCTTGCACGAGCAGACCGCCTTGCTGCTGTTGGTGAACTGGCAGCTAGTGCTGCACATGAATTACGTAACCCATTAGCGGGGATACAGGTCGCACTGGAAAATATGTGTCAAGACTGTAATGAGCCAGATATACTGGAGCGATTACAACTGGTTAATTCGGAAATTAATCGTTTAACTGGACGGCTTAACGATTTATTGGCATTTTCCAAACAAATGCCAGAAAAATCAAAGAAAATTGACCTGCATCTGTTAATTAATGAGTTAATGACGCTATTAAAATATCAAGTAAATGAAAATGTAACTTTACAGCATCAGGTGGAAGAATATATGACTATTTTTTTACCAGAAAATGAACTTAGGCAAGCATTATTAAATTTATTGTTAAATGCAATTCAGTCAATAGGTACACACGTTGGAACAGTCAATCTTAACGTAAAACAGCAGGATAATAATTTGATTATTAGAATTACTGATACAGGTGAATCTTTTCCACTCTCATTATTGGAACAGGGAATAAGACCTTTCGCCAGCTATAAAGAAAATGGAACGGGACTGGGGTTGCCTATGGTTCAACGCTTTGCTAAAGCTTATGAAGGGAAACTGCAAATCTTTAATGATAGTGAGGGACATGCTTGTGCAACTTTAATATTCCCATATAAATCATGAGAGATAGCTTATTAATCATAGAAGATGAGAGTTTGCTGGGCAATGAATTAGTCAGATACTTTCGTAAACAAAACTGGGAAACTACCTTGGCTAGTTGTCTAGCAGAAGCGAGAGAATGCTTGAACAGAAAGTTTATTGATCCATTGGTGGTATTATCTGATATGAATCTGCCAGATGGTAATGCTCTGGACTTTTTAGAACAGATTAAGGACATTTCTAGTAGTACAGAGTGGTTGTTTTTAACGGGCTATGGTTCGGTTGCTGACTCAGTCAGGGCTGTGCGCCTGGGTGCTTATGATTTCATAGAAAAACCTTGTGAATTAAAGCGCCTGAACATGTTAGTTGAGGGTGCAGCACGCAGTGCCAGAGCACAGCGGCGACTAAGCGACCAAACTGAAGAGCAGAACAATAAATATTCCATTGAAACACTGGTGGGCAAGAGTCAGGTGATGATCCAGTTGCGAGAAATGCTTAAGCAAGTTTCTCAAATTCCTTTTTCCAGTTTGATTATTACGGGAGAAACAGGCACAGGTAAGGGGCTGATTACCAAAATATTGCATTATTCTGGTGTTCGAGCTCACGGCCCATTGATCGAGATCAATTGTGCAGCTCTTCCTCGTGAATTATTGGAATCTGAATTATTTGGCTATGAAGTGGGTGCCTTTACAGGGGCTAAAAAACGTCATCGTGGTTTATTTGAACAGGCACATACGGGGACTTTGTTTTTAGATGAAGTAGCTGAAATGGATTTTGAGCTGCAAGGGAAATTACTTAAAGCGGTTGAAGAGTTGCGTATTCGACGGTTAGGAGGAGAGCATGAAATTGAAGTTGATGTGCAAATTATAGCTGCAACCAACAAAGATTTGCTACATGAAGTTGCTGAAGGAAAATTTAGGGAAGATTTGTATCACCGTCTTAATGTGATAAATTTACATATACCTCCATTAAGAGAAAGATCCAACGATTTAAAGGAATTAATACAGCTTTTTATTGCTGAAAATAATGCTAAATCCAATAAAAATATTAGAACTATTCCTGATAGTGTTTCTAAAAAGCTACAAGAGTACCATTGGCCAGGTAATATTCGTGAGTTACGAAACATTATAGAACGTTGTGTGCTACTGGCGACAGGTGATGTTTTTCCTGAGCAATGGTTACAACTACCTAACGCTTCTAGTCAGCTATCTATTGCAACTGAAAACGGTGTGTTCTTACCTCTTGATGGAACATTAACCCTGGATGATATGGAGAAATATATAATTCAAGAGGTCATGAACAAAATGGATAATAATGTTACAGCTGCTGCCAGAATGCTTGGGACAACAAGAGAAACATTGCGTTATCGTGTACAGAAATATCAGCTAAAATGTAATTGATTTTGTTAAATTTATAACAGAAATTGATAAGGAATAATAAAAATGGATAGCACTGTGCTTATTTTGGAAATGCTGTTTGGCGCAATAGGATTGGGTTTTACTTCCTATGGTCGAAAGCAAAAGGCAGTCATTCCGTTAATTACCGGGATTAGTCTTTTTATATTTCCCTATTTCGTCTCAAATTTATACCTATTAATAATAATTGGGCTTGCTCTAATTGCACTTCCCTATTTTGTAAGAACATAGGAAGAAAGCCAATATTCCACACAAATTCATTGCGTATATGAACACCAAACCAGAGTGTTTAAAATAATTACCTATAAGATATCAACCTAACATGCTCAAGAACAAAAATCATTTTGATAACCCGTCTACTAAATACCATATAACAAGCACTAGACTCATTATTCTATTAGCTTTTTTTTTTATTGCTTTTGATAATGCAGCCTTTTTCTCCCATATCATTAATGTTTATCCTGTCAACCTGAAAAATCTTGGGTTTCTTCTTTCCTTAACCTGGGGATTTACAGCTGCAATTATTGTTTTATTATCCTTGGTTTGTTATAGATATACCTTTAAACCTATCGTTATAATTGTTCTGTTAATTTCATCTTTTACCAGTTACTTCATGAATAGCTATAACACAATTATAGATGATTCTATGATTGAAAATATTGTGAGCACTGATTTTTCGGAATCTCTTGATTTGTTCAGTTTTAAACTTATGTTATATGTTGTTTTTTTAGGTGTTCTTCCCTCATTTTTTATTTATAAAATAAAAATTTCATTCAGGACAGGATGGCAAGAATTTCTCTCTAGAATAAAATTAATCAGTCTGACATTAATAAGTGTATTGCTTGTCGTTTTTGTTTACAGTGATTTTTACAGCTCTTTTTTTCGAGAGCATAAACCACTCAGGTACTATGCAAACCCAAGTTACTATGTTTTTTCTACAGGAAAATACCTTAATGGAATGTTTACATCTCAAATTCTTGCAATGAAACCCATTGGATTAGATGCAAAATCAACGGGTACGGACAGGGAGCTTGTTATTTTTGTTGTGGGTGAAACAGCAAGGGCAGATAGATTTTCTCTCAATGGCTATCAAAGAGAAACGAATCCCTTGTTAAAAAAAGAACAGCTGGTAAGTTTTAGCAACTTTTGGAGTTGTGGTACCTCAACAGCTGTATCTGTTCCATGTATGTTTTCTAATATTACAGCAGATAATTATAAAAAAGAAATCGTGAGATCAACAGAAAATATAGTTGATGTCTTACAGCATGCGGGTGTGAATGTACTTTGGCTGGATAACAATTCTGACTCGAAAGGCGTCGCCTTAAGGGTGCCTTATCAAAGCTATAAAGAACCAACGATTAACCCTGTTTGTGATCCAGAATGCAGAGATATAGGTATGTTGAAAAATATTCAACATTATATTAATGAACATCCACAAGGTGATATTTTTATTGTTCTTCATCAGATGGGTAATCATGGCCCAGCTTATTACAAAAGATACCCGGCAGAATTTGAAAAATTCACCCCTGTTTGCAAGACGAACCAATTAGAAGATTGTAATAATGAAGAACTGAATAACGCTTATGACAATGCTATTTTATATACCGATTATTTTCTATCTGAAGTCATTGCCTTACTAAAGAAGAATACGAAATTTTTTGAAACCGCTATGTTTTATGTAAGCGACCATGGCGAGTCTTTGGGTGAAAATGGACTGTATCTTCATGGTCTTCCAAGATTTATTGCCCCGGATACCCAAACGCATGTTCCCGCTATTATCTGGTTTGAGGATGGTTTTTATGGATTAGATATGAAATTACTAGCCAGGAAGGCTAATAATAAATATAGTCATGATAATGTATTTCATACTATTTTAGGGTTTATGAAAATTGAATCAACTACTTATGATAAGGAAATAAATATTCTGAGGTGAATTCGAGTTATGCACTGATGTTACGCACACCTCGGATAGAATGTGAGCTGTAGCGACTCTAAATAATATAACTCATTGATTTATAGTAATTATTATGTAATATTAGATGCTAGAATCACACTTCAAAAAACAATACTAAAGGCTCAATAGCTTATGGCTATCTATGATGAGGACAATAATCGACTCACAATAAAACTGGTTTATTATGGACCTGCGATGAGTGGAAAAACCACTAATTTAATGCGGTTACACGATAAGCTAAATACGGATTTAAAAGGTGAGATCATGATGATGGAAACAACAAATGATAGAACCTTGTTTTTTGATTTGTTGCCCTTAGGTTTTACCACATCGTCTGGATTATTAGTTAAATTTAAAGTCTATACGGTTCCTGGGCAAGTTGTGCATGACAGTACCCGAAAAGCCGTACTATCCCGTGCAGATGGCGTCGTTTTTGTCGCTGATTCTCAACTTTCTCAAAGTATTAATAATGGCCAATCATTTGAGAATTTAGAAGCCAATGCTGGCCGTGTAGGCATAGATTTTGACAGCCTGCCATTGGTCATACAATACAATAAGCGTGACTTAGCTAATATTATTAGCGAAACAGAAGTACAGGAGCGTTGGCAACAAGCGCCTTGGCCTGTGACATTTAGCAATGCTTTAAATGGTTCAGGCGTTATTGAAACATTGCAAGCCTTATTAAAGCAGGTCTATGATGAGCTTGATATTGAGTTTAAGTTTTTAGAACAACATGAGTTAACGCAAAATACATTCATTAAGAAATTAATCGGTGATGATGTTCCTTATTAAAAAACAGGTGTGTTAATGCCAATTGAACAAGCTTTATCATTTGATCATGAATTTACTTTACAAGAATTACTGACTGGCGTTAATACAGAAAAACTATTGCAGGCATTAACAAGCAGTTTGGATTCGCCCGTGCGTATATTAAATGTTAAAAAGGAATGTTTATTTGCTACTAAATTAGTCCCCAATGAAGAAATACGTCCTGTCAGTATAATACCTCTCTATGGCGAGCTAGAACCTATTGGTTTTTTAGAAGCCCAATCCTCACCCGAAACACTTCAATCAGCAGCACAGCTGATTCAACTTATTTTATATAGTAACTCTCGTTACTTGATGGCTTCAGACTTGCATATTAAAACTCAGCGAGATGATTATGAAGAGTTACAACGGCGACATGCTGCATTAGAAATATCAAAAACAAAATATAAAAAATTAGCCGAATCATTAGATCTACGTGTTAAGGAACAAGTCAAAATTATAGAAACAGCACAACTCAAACTTTACGAGAGCGAGAAACTGGCATCTGTAGGTCGTTTAGCTGCCGGCATGGCTCATGAGATTAATAATCCTATCGGTTTTATCCGTAGTAATTTGTCCAGCGCCCAGTCTTATTTAGACGCATTCAATAAATTAGATGTCTCATTTAAAGCGGGAGCATCCATAAGTTATTTGCAACACGTTTGGAAAGAAGAAGATCTTGACTTCATGCAGGAAGATCTGACCGATATACTTAAAGAAAGCATTGATGGCGTAGATAGAATTGCTGCGATTGTTAAGGATTTAAAAAGTTTTTCCAGAATCAATAGTACAGAGGAAGAGGATGCAGATATTAATGAAATTATTCGCCAAACCTGTCATATTTCTGCAGCTCAGGTACAAGATAAACTTGAAGTTATATTTGATTTAGGTGAGATACCACTGACTTTTTGCCATCCTGCTGAATTAGGACAAGTTTTTCTCAGTTTAATTTTAAATGCGGCAGATGCTATTCATGACAAAGGGAAAATTCGTTTTAAAACTTTAATTCGCGAAGCCAGAATATGTATTGAAATTAGAGATACCGGCTGTGGCATTTCTGAATCGGATTTACCCTATATCTTTGACCCCTTTTTTACCACTAAAGAGGTGGGGCAAGGTATTGGATTAGGTTTAACGGTCTGCCTGAATATTATCAAGGCGCATGAGGGTAGTTTAACCGTCATAAGCAAACAGGACAAAGGTACTCTGGTTACTATTTTATTGCCCATACGAGATAAAAAAACTAAAAAATGTCAGGTCGCTTAACACTTAAAAACAAGTGGGTTTATGTCTCGTTATAGTGGTCTTTTTACGGGGTCTAGCCCTGTTACAGCAATAGAAAAGGAAAACAATAAACCCGTTTATCGTATTTTATTAGTCGATGATGAGCCCAATGTTTTATCCTCATTACGGCGAATATTTCGACGCGAAAATTATCAGATTGAAACTGCGATGAGCGGTGAAGAAGCATTACAAATTCTCGCTCAGGATGATTTTCAATTAATGATTTCTGACTTTAAAATGCCTCGCATGGATGGTGCTGAACTGCTAAAACGGGTAAAAAGTCTATACCCTGAAATTATTCGTATTATGTTGACAGGGTATGCTGATACAGATGCTGTAATGGGTGCTATCAACGACGGTGCGGTTTATAAATTCATCCTGAAACCCTGGAATGATGATGATTTACGCGTCACTGTGGGGCTTGCCCTGGAACAATATGATTTACTAAAGAAAAACAAAAAACTGCAACATGAAAATCAGAAGCAGAATAAACAGCTAAAAAAACTAAGTAAATTAACCAACAATGATAGCGGTCAGTTGGCGATTATGCTAAACAAAAAACATTTATTGAATGATGGTCAGTTACAGAAAATATTTAAACTTAAACAAAATACCAATATCCCCGTTATAAAACTCATTTTAGATAAACAATGGGTTAATGAAAAAGAAATACGCAAAATTTTGCGTAAAGAGTTTTTTGTTGAAGAGGTTTCGTTAGCTGAATTTCAAATCGAGCAAGAAGTATTAGATTTACTCCCTCGTTCAATTTGTGAACAACAATGGGTTCTACCACTAAAAATCGAAAACAACATGTTGCTACTGGTAACAGCCGATCCTATGAATATGGGCTTGCAAGCAGATATTCGGTTTCTTACAGGTTTTAGCTTACAAGTTGTAATGGCTGATGTTGCCGCGATTAAAAATAAAATTACGGAAATATATGGTGAAACACCTAATTTTGGTGAAATAGAAAATATCGTATCAACTGTGGATCCCTTTGAAACAATAGAAGTAATTATTGATGAAAAGGACGATCTTTCCTTGGAACAATTATTACGTGAAACCGAAGAACCCCCCGCCATACGCCTGGTCAATGCCATTATTATTGAAGCAGTCAGGCTGGGAGCCAGTGATATTCATATCCAGCCCAGGGCAAAAAGCGTGGTGGTACGATACCGAATAGATGGCATATTACTGGATAAAATTTTTATTCCTAATCATTACCTAAGCCCTTTGGTTTCACGTATAAAAGTGATGGCTGAAATGGATATTTCAGAACGCCGCCGCCCACAAGATGGTCGCATCACAGTAAAAACCCCTATGCGTATTATTGACCTACGTATTTCCTCCTTACCTGTGATTAATGGCGAAAAAATAGTCATGCGGATTCTGGATCGTAATGCCTCGATCAAAAGCCTTGATATGCTAGGTTTTAATGAAATTAATTTAAAGAAAGTATCTCGTCTGATTGGTAAACCACAAGGCATTATCTTATCGACAGGACCAACTGGTAGCGGAAAAACAACCACTCTCTATTCCTTGCTACAGCATGGCGTTACGACAGAAAAAAACTATGTCACCCTTGAAGAGCCTGTTGAGTATTATATGGATGCAGCGGGACAAGTGAATATTAAAAGCAAAATAGATTTAACCTTTCCCGTGGTATTACGCGCTATTTTAAGGCAAGACCCGGATGTTATTTTATTAGGTGAAATTCGTGACTTTGAAACCGCCGAAGTCGCTTTTCAAGCCGCCTTAACCGGTCACCTTGTTTTTTCTACCTTACATACCAATTCCAGTATTGCCACTATTGCACGGCTTTTTGATTTGGGTCTAAAACCTTATATTATGGCCAGCAGTTTAGAAGGTATTATCTCACAGCGTTTAGTAAGAAGAATTTGTGAGCATTGCAAGCAAGAAGAAAAAGCAGTCCACGATGTTATACAGCAACTAGGCTCTGTTTTTGCGGGTAACAATAAAGTCATGTACAAAGGGTCAGGTTGTGATAAATGTGGAAATAGTGGGTATCATGGTCGTGTTTGTTTATATGAAATATTAATCCCAAACGAAGAAATGCGAGATCTTATTTCAGCACAAGCGAATCAAAGAGAGATTAAACAGTGTGCGATAAAAAGTGGTTATAAATCCTTATTAGAAGATGGCTTGGAAAAAGTTAATTTAGGCTTAACAACATGTGATGAAATATTACGTATTCTAGGACCGCAAGATTTTACTTACTGAAAACTTTTAAAACCTAGTACCGCACCTCTTAAATAACTAATAATACAGTTATGCAGTCAACACCTTCC
>CAYMPX010000042.1:0-14456 GCA_964392135.1 uncultured Methylomarinum sp. | reverse complement strand
ATCCAATAACTCCTGAGTCCGCTGTTTAACAAAGATTTCAAGATTACGCGAATAGTGTAAATTTTTTTTATGTGCTAAATGCATTTCTAATAAATTGCGTACTCGCCTTATCACTTCCTGATCATCAAAAGGCTTACACAGAAAGTCCCTGGCGCCCACTTCCAGAGCCTGTAAACGTATTTCTCTATTATTTTGGGCAGTAACAACTAAAACGGGAGGTTGCGGTATATGATTAATTTCTTTAAACCGTTGCATGACATCAAAACCAGAAAATACAGGCATATTCAGATCTAAGATAACAAGGTCTGGCGGCAGGCTTTGGTAATATTCAACAGCGGCTACAGGATCACTGAATAATGAAATATTTGAAAAACCACCACTGTCCAACAGTTCTTCAATAATTTCCAGGTTAATTTCCTCATCATCAATAACCAACATATTTGCATTATCAAGTTCTTGTAAATCTGTCATTACATTAATACCCACTTGCTTTCTACAAACCATAATGACCTTTGATTTTACAGGTATTTCATTTACAATGAAAATTCTGCACTAAATTGTTAAATAATTAGGCTCAAACATCCATCAAAACTCCAGCCAATAAATGAAAATACTCATCATTGACCGAGTCAAGCTATTTCAACAAATCATAGCGAGTGAATTAGATAAAAATAGCATTGACTATGTTTTTGAAGCTACGGGTGAGTCAGCACTAACTACCTTATCTCAAACTCATTTTGATATGGTTTGTATCCCCTTGTTTCTGGACGATATGAATGGTCTGGTTCTTTGTTCAGAAATCAGAAAAATAATGAACTATCGGCATACGCCCATTATTTTAATGACGGCTAACAATACTCCTGATGTGATGGAGCAAGCGCTAAAGTCGAGCATAACGGATATTTTTGATAAAAAAAACAGCAGGGGATTAATCAACTTTATCCTGCAATTTTCACGACACCAGCAACAATTAGCAGGTAAAATACTTTATGTCGAAGATACTAAATCCCAGCGTCTACTTTTAACAGAAATTCTCAGTCAAAATGGTTTAACTGTTAATGCGTTTGCAACAGGAGAAGATGCATGGGAAAATTTTCAACAGCAGCATTATGATATGGTGATTACCGATATCGTTCTGAAGGGTTCTATGAGCGGTATCTCCCTGGCTAACCATATCCGTAATATGGCGGGGAACAAAGCAAATACACCGATACTTGCACTCAGTGCTTTTGATAATAGCTCTCGACGGATCGGTCTATTTTCTCTGGGTATTAATGATTACATTGCCAAACCCATTATTGAAGAAGAACTGATTACCCGCATTAAAAAAACCCTTGAACACCAACAATTACTGTTAGAACTAAAACACTCGCAACAGGAAGCTGAAAAAGCCAATCAAGCAAAATCAATGTTTTTAGCCAATATGTCTCACGAACTCAGAACACCCTTACATGGAATACTAAGTTTTTCACGCTTTGGAATGAATAATGATTGCGCTAAAAAACCTGAAAAAATACAGAAATATTTTAACCGTATCAACCAAAGTGCCGAGCGCTTATTAGTCCTGCTGAATGACTTGCTGGATTTAGCAAAACTGGAAGCGGGGAAAATGCGCATTGAAAAACAAGAATATGATTTACGCAGTCTTACAGAGATTTGTATTACCGAACAAGAAGCCTGGTTAACAGAAAAATCATTCACGATACGTTGGCTGGATTCTACGACAGAAACCAGAGCAAACTTTGATGCCATACGAATTAGCCAGGTCTTGATGAATTTATTATCTAACGCTATTAAATTCAGTCCAGAAAATACCACACTCTATTTTTCTATTACCCAGGAAATAATAATTGATAAAAACAGCAATTCAGAAATCCCTGCATTAAAGTTCGTACTGGAAGATGAAGGTCGGGGAATACCTGCAGATGAACTGGATACTGTTTTTGATAAATTCATACAAAGCAATAAAACACACACTGGCATAATGGGTACTGGCTTGGGGTTGGCGATTTGCGCTGAAATTATTGAGGCTCATCAGGGTAAGATATGGGCTTCATCTGCTAAAAACAGGGGGGCTGTTTTCTCTTTTATTATTCCTGTTCACTGCAATAAATTCAAACCTGCGAATAAAGTTCACACCACCATACACCCAGCGTAGCGGTTGAACTCATACCTATTATTTAACGGTACTTCACCTCAACAGCTATTTCAGATAACAAACGGGTTAACCGTAAAATCAACTCATCTGTAGGATGTATCCTCCAATTATCACTCAACTGAATTATTGCCTTGGCATCGGCAGAACAATAACTAATCTGCACCGGGCATCCACCGCCTACAAAGGGTTGTAATGTTGCTTTCAAACTATTGATGAAAGCAACGGAATCATCTATACCCATCCATTTTATTTGAATACATCGCGCAAATAATTCTCTTGCCTGCTCAAAAGTATACATTTTATCGGCAGTTAATCGCAGCCCTCCAGAAAAGTCATCAATACTTAATGATCCCTCAGCAACCAACAAAGTGTCTTTAGATAAAATGTCTCGATATTGCTCAAATGTTTTACTAAATGCTGCCACTTCAAGGCGTCCTGTTCGGTCATCTAGTGTTGCAAACCCCATCATTGTTCCCTTTTTAGTTTGCCGCGTTCGCATTTCAACAATAAGCCCTGCCACTCGTCCTTCCATTTTAGACTTTGAACGCTCTGCATCTGCCAATAATGAGCCAATAGAACCGTGTCTAATATGTTTTAATTCAGCCTCATACTGGTCGATAGGATGACCTGTCAGATATAAACCTAAGGTTATTTTTTCTGCTTCTAAATGCTCTTTTTCTGTCCATTGTTCGACTGATGTTGAATAGGCTTCTTCATCATCACTTTTATCAACCTGAACAGCTAATCCAAACAAATCATTCTGACCTGCTAAACGCATCTTTCCATGCTGCTCTGCTACTTTTAGCGCAACCGTCAACTCCGCTAAATGTGCTGCCCTGTTGGTATCAATACGGTCAAAAGCCCCCGCCTTGATTAATGCCTCTAACGCTCTGCGGTTAACTTTACGTGATTGAACGCGTTTGCAGACATCATATAAACCAATAAATAGTCCATTTTTATTTCTTTCATCCAATAAATCCAGAATAGCGGATTCACCCACTCCTTTAATCGCGCCCATGCCATAAACGATTTCATTATTATCATTGACCGTAAAGCGATATTGCGACAAATTAATATCCGGCGGGCATAAGGGTAATTCCATTTCCCTGCATTCTTCAATTAAAATCACCACTTTATCGGTGTTATCCATATCTGCTGACATCACAGCCGCCATAAAGGCTTGTGGATAATGCCTTTTTAGCCAGGCAGTTTGATAGGCAACCAGGGCGTAAGCGGCGGAGTGGGAATTGGAACAACATAAACCTGAAGCCAGCAAAAAATTGTGTTCAGGGTGGTCTACTTCAAGATCATAACCTTGATGCCATCCTAAAAATGTTGTTTTTATGGGCTGACGAAAAATTGTCGCTAACCTATCATTACTGGCTTTTTTATCAAAACAATAAGCTCCTATTTTCTCTTCCATGTCTAATATTTTCCAAAGCGGAAGTTGTCCCTGTTGAGTAAACCATTTATGGTCGAGTGTACATTTTTCTATAGTGCCATCATCAAATTCAACTAAATGTAAGGGGACATTACCATGGTCATGCAAAGCAACAACGCAAGATTTTTCAATACTTCCATCTGAATTCATGCTAAAAACAATATCGCCTTGTTTACAATCTTTAATGACTTTATTACCTGAGAAAGTTCGGATTACTGTATTTTCATCAACTGTTTTATTAAAACCATATCCAGCAAATTTCTCCATCAAGTCAAAAACATAAGTTGCTATTGATTCATCAATATTATTTTTTATTGCCCCTGTTGTAAAAATTTCACGTTGCTGTGCCATTTCTTCGGGTTTCTTTTTGCCCATACAATTATGAGCAATAAAATCATTCACAATAAAATTATGGGTTTCAGGAATAGATAAATCAAAAACTTCTTCTTCTCCCATTGCTTCAATACTAATAATTTCATCCCAAAAAATATCTGAATCAGCAATATTTACTAAGTTTTCATCGTTAAGAGCTAATCCAAAATTTTTAACTCGATGACGCGATAACCTTCTACCAGGTTCTTTAAAACTTAAGCCTGAAGACATTAAACCTTTTTTATAACCAACCGCACTATCAATTTCTTTCCAACTCATACCACTTGCATACTTACTCTCAGCAATTAAAAAAATCACTTCTTTAGGTAATAAATGTTTTGACTGATTTTTTAGTTTATTTTTAACATTTTGGTAAGTCAGTTCTGCCTTTTCTCTTTTAGCATCACTTAAAAAAGGCATCATTAGTTGACAGAATTTAACCATGTCTTCTCGCCCTGTAATTTGGGCGCGGTATGAAATATGAGGTTGACCTTGATACTGAATTCTTTTTACATTAAATAATGCAACAATACCTAGTCTTAATAGTAAATGCTGAATTTGTTCAATTAATTTTTTTGATGTTGAAGTATAGTCGCCATGTCCTATTCCTGTATCAAAACTACCATCTGTTGACCATAATATGCCTAAAAACAAACATAATTGTTGAGACGATAATTGATGTACCCATAAAGGAATTTCTTTATCTCTCGAATGAGCGCGTTTAACATATTTATCAACCCAATGATTAAAGGCAGTAATACAACCTACTCGGGCATAATAAACTGTTTTATGTCTTTGATGATGTTGTGCATCAATAGGTGATTCTTTCTCAAAAAGCGCTAAACAACACTGATTAAAATCATTAATTAAAGCCATATCAGAATTACAAAAATAACTATTCGCTACTTTCTTAGCCGATAAATGCCCATCACCAATCAAATAAGCAATCAGTTTGATTTGGGCATCAGCTATATTGCAATGGTGTTTGATCGGTAATTGTTTGGCCAAACCAATATAATCCCCAACCTTAAATTTTTCTAAAGCTTGCCAACCTTGTATCGTATAAAATAAATGCTCTGCGGTTGCTCGAATTTTACGATGCGTTTTTGTGGTAATTTCCCAAACCTGACGAACACCATTAGGATAAATTTCACTAATCGTTTGTTGGACTATTTTTTGCGTGGTCAAATTTAATGAAAAAACCTTGCGTCCACGCCAATAATCAGGACATTCTGCAATTTCTGCCAGGCTAATACATTGTCCTGTTTTAACATCAATGACCGTTGTTGAACCACTTAAACAACGACGCAACATATCCGCGCCCCCTAAAGTATAGCCCGCCAATTCTCGGGCAATTTGCATCACTTGTTCCTGATACAGGATAACGCCGTTAGTCGGGCTTAAAATAGGGACTAATAAATCATGGGCATATTCTGCTTTCGCACCATGTTTTACATTAATATAGTCATCAACCATGCCTGACTCTAAGGGGCCGGGTCGAAACAGCGCAACCAAGGCAATAATATCATCAAAACAATCCGGTTTAAGTTTACGAATTAACTCCTTCATCCCTCGTGACTCTAGCTGAAACACCGCCGTGGTTTGACATTTTGCAAAAATCTCATAGGTCTGCAGGTCATCTCTAGGAATCTGGCTAATATCGACTAAGGCATCACCTGCCAACTTGTTTTTAGCATTAATGGTTTGTAATGCCCAGTCAATAATCGTTAGTGTACGTAGCCCTAAAAAGTCAAACTTAACCAAACCGACAGCTTCTACATCATCTTTATCAAACTGGGTAACTAGATTACCTCCCCCTTGCTCACAATAAAGTGCTGAAAAATCAGTCAACTTAGTGGGCGATATCACCACCCCTCCCGCATGTTTTCCGGCATTTCTTGATATCCCTTCCAGCGAAAGTGCCATGTCGATTAATGATTTAACATCATCTTCCGTTTCATAACGCTGCTTTAAATCCGGGCTTTCCTGCAATGCGCGAGTTAAAGTCATGCCTATTTCAAATGGAATTAATTTAGCCAAGCTATCGACAAAACCATAAGAAAAGGCTGAAACACGCCCTACATCACGAATAACCGCTTTTGCAGCCATAGACCCATAGGTAATAATCTGTGACACATGGTCGCGTCCATAATGTCTGGCGACATAATCGATGACCTCATCACGTCTATCCATACAGAAATCAATATCAAAATCCGGCATAGAAACCCGCTCAGGATTTAAAAATCGCTCAAATAATAAATCAAATTCAATAGGGTCTAAATCCGTAATTTTAAGCACATAAGCAACCAATGACCCCGCACCCGAGCCTCGACCGGGACCGACTGGGATCGCATGATTTTTCGCCCATTGAATAAAGTCGGCAACAATCATAAAGTAACCAGGAAAACCCATCTGGGTGATAACCTCTAACTCAACGGTCAATCGTTCCAAATAGACCTTACGGTTTTCTTCATCTGTGCCCGTTCCGGTTGCGGGATACTGCTGTAAACGCTCTTCCAGACCTTGCCGCGAAGCATCTATAAAAAACTCATCTAAAGTCATTCCTTCGGGTACCGGAAAATCAGGCAGATAGTTTTTTCCTAAGGTTAATTCGACATTACAACGCTTGGCAATTTCTACCGTATTTTCCAGTGCCTCAGGAATATCCGCAAACAACGCCCGCATTTCTTCCGTGCTACGCAGGTACTGTTGATTGGTGTAATTTTTAGGTCGGCGGGTATCATCTAGCACCCGCCCCTGATTAATACAGACTCGTACTTCGTGAGAGTCAAAATTCGACTGATCCAGGAACCGAACATCATTGGTTGCCACCACCGGCAATTCAAGTTTTAAGGCTAAATCAACTACCGAGTGAATATAGCGTTCTTCATCAGGCTTCCCTACCCGCTGTATTTCAAAATAAAAACATTGATCAAATACAGAAGACCAGTACAAAGCACACTGCTCAGCCAGTTCAGCATTTTCCGCTAGCAATGCTTTCCCCACATCACCCGCCATTGCGCCTGATAAAGCAATGAGTCCTTCATGATTTTGTTCTATCCATTGTTTTTTCAGCATAGGTACACCTTGGTGCTGACCTTCCTGATAGGCTTTAGACACTAACTCGGTTAATACGGTATAACCTCTTTGATTACTTGCCAATAAGGTCAGGCAGAAAGGTGTACTTTCTTGTTCCTCATTAAAAATATGAACATCAGCCCCAACAATTGCTTTAAGACCTTGTCCTTGAGTGGCTCGATAAAATTTAACTAAAGAAAAAAGATTGGACTGTTCGGTTAAAGCAACTGCTGGCATATTAAAATCCAGCAACCGTTTAACCAAAGGTTTTATTTTGACAATTCCATCAACTAATGAGAATTCAGAATGAACGCGTAAATGGACAAAATCAGGTTTCATGCAGGGGGCTTTAAAGTGACTTAGAGGTTTAGAGTGAACTATTACAAGTGAGGCTGTAGCCCACTTCCTGGATATTCAGGTATATCGAGAGTTTATACCAGCAATTTTCGTACGGGTGAAAAAGAGTGTCTATGCTGCTCTGTTACACCAAGAGTGCGTAACTGTTGTAGATGAAATTTTGTTGGATAACCCTTATGCTTCGCAAAATCATAGCCTGGATAAAGCCTGTCCAACGTCATCATTTCATCATCTCTGGCAACTTTTGCCAGAATAGAGGCCGCAGAAATTTCAGCTATTTTAAGATCACCTTGCACAACGGTTTCACCAGCAACCGGAATATCAGGGTAAAACGTACCATCCACCTGAACCCAGTCAGGCGTTAAACCAAGCTGGGAATAGGCGCGACTCATAGCCAATAAAGTCGCCTGTAAAATATTGATTTGGTCTATTTCACTGGGTTCAGCACGACCAATAGCCCAGGCTCTGGCTTTTTCTTTAATCTGCCCGGCATAAATATGGCGCTTTTTATCACTGAGTTTTTTGGAATCGGTTAGCCCTTCAATCGGCTTATTCGTATCCAAAATAACCACGGCTGCAACTACCGCTCCAGCAATACAGCCACGCCCTACTTCATCAATACCGGCAATAATTTGAGCGTTTATCGTAAAATTCCTCGACTGACATTACGTAAAAAGCTCACCATATCGGATAACTCTTTACTTTCACCCGCCAAGTCTTCCATGTCTTCTATGGCATCATCAAGTAACAGATTATTTTTATATAAAATTTTATAGGCTTTTCTAATTTGCCTTATCACTTCAGGCGAAATACCATTACGTTCCATCCCCACTGAATTAATACCATGGGGGCGCGTAGGTCTTCCCCCAACCATCACAAAAGGCGGAATATCTTGCGTAATGGCACTACCCATGGCAGAAAAACTATAGGCACCAATTTGAGTAAATTGATGAACTAAGGTAAAGCCACCTAAAATGGCATGATCCCCCAAATGTACATGACCTGCTATAGACGCGCCATTTGCCATCATGACATGATCCCCGACAATACAATCATGAGCCACATGGGTATAAGCCATAAACAAGTTATCACTACCAATCAGGGTTAAGCCATGGTCCTGCAAAGTCCCTCTATGCATGGTGGTAAATTCACGAATAATATTTCTATCACCTATTTCCAGACGGGTATTTTCATCGGCATATTTTTTATCCTGAGGATCTTCACCTATCGAAGTAAACTGATAAATATGATTGTCTTTCCCTATTGCTGTAGATCCTTTAATCACAACATGAGACTCAATCACTGTACCCGAATCAATCTGGACACCTGCCCCTATAACAGAAAAAGGACCCACCGTTACATCGTCTGCTATCTCTGCAGTTAAATCTACAACCGCTCTAGGATCTATCAATTTAACCTACCACCGCCGCACACATAATATTTGCACTGGCAGCCAGTTGACCATCAACTTCTGCTCTACACTCAAATGACCAAATATTACGTCTACTTTTAACAAAAATGACTTCAAGTATTAACTGATCACCCGGTCCAACTTGACGCTTAAACCGTGCTTTATCTATTCCTGTGAGATAATACGTGGTTCCTTCACCAAACTCATTGTCTGATTGTGCAGTTAATAATGCCGTTGCCTGCGCTAAAGCTTCAAGCATCAGAACACCAGGAAAAATCGGGTTGGCAGGAAAGTGCCCTTGAAAAAAGGGTTCATTAAAGCTTACATTTTTTACTGCTTTTAAACGCACATTAGCTACGCATTCAACCACTTTATCGACTAACAAAAAAGGGTATCTATGAGGTAAAAGTTTTTGGATTTGCAATATGTCTAATTGCTCTGTCATATTTTTATATGTAATGTAGTTATAAGGCACTGCGCTGGGTTGAAAAAATATATTTCTTCAACCATAGTAATAAACGTGTCATTTAATCTGATAAAGAAGATAATTTTTTCTGTACCTGCTCTGTCACATCAATTTTCTGACTGCTATAGATGACACCATCTGTTAACAATAAGTCATAATGCTCATCTTTGGCCAATGCTCTAACTGCTTCAAGAATACGACGCTGTAATTTACCTAATTCTTCATTACGACGCATATTAAAATCTTCACTGATTTCTTGCTGGGTTCTTTTTGCTTCCCTTCTCTTAGTAAGAATATCGCGTTCAAGTTTACGATGTTCAGATTCCCCCATAACAGACGCATCTCTTGCCATTTTTTCGTCAAGTTTTTTAATTTCTTTTATCTGCGCATCTAAATGTTTCTTTCGTGGTGAAAACTCTTTCTCCATACGTTTTTGTGCTTTTTCTGCCTGAGGCGCTTTCTCAAGCACTCTAGCAATATTGACCACACCAATTTTTAATTCTGCATAACTTACGTTAGCAACAAACAAAAGCATTAAAAGCAAAGAAATTCTTTTTTTCATTGATAATTCCATCTCTAACAATATTATTTAAACAATAGCGAAGCTAAGGAACAGGTATAAAACACGTATCGAAATACTGTAAATACGGGTTGAAATAGCTCTAAAGCAAACAAATTATAGGTTAAATGAGTCATAAGTTAAATACAATTCAATATCTAGATCACTCAAAAACCTATTCCAATTTAAACGAAGCAGTAAAAACCTGATAATACCTGCCCCTCACTTAAAACCCGGAACCAAAAGAAAACTGGAAGCTCTGTGTTTGATCATCGTTACCCGCATTCATCGGCAATGCAAAACTCACCGCCAAAGCCCCAAAAGGCGATAACCATTCACCCGAAAGACCCACCGTATACCTCATCTCACCGATTCCTAAACCGTCACTCACCGTACCCGCATCAACAAATGAGCCAATTCGTATTGATTTAACATCATCGACAAAAGGTACAGGAAAAAATAATTCCGCTTTACCAATGATTTTACTGGAGCCTCCAAAAGGATAGTTTCTGGAGTCTCTAGGCCCTAAGGTATTATCTTTAAAACCACGAACGGAACGTACCCCACCGGCAAAATAATTCTCAAAGAAGGGTAAGTCTTTGGTATTCCCATAACCATTGCCATAAGCCACTTCGCCTAACAAGCGAAAAGTAAAATCTTTGGCTAAAGGAAAATACTGTTGATGCTTATAACTCATTTTAAAATATTCCAGATCACTCCCCGGCACAGTAGCAAGTGCTGACAATCGTTGCTGCCCCCCGGAACTTGGAAAAATAGCACGGTTTAAAGTGTCATGCGTCCATCCCATAGAGGTGGCTAAAGTGATAAATTTATCGCCATTATCACGAATAAAGTCTTGAATCTCTGTTGAAGAAAATTCAGAGGTCTTTAATAGTGTATGCTTAAGATCAATATTAAAGCGTAAACGATCATATTCATTTAAAGGCAGTCCAAAATTAAAACTGCTATTAGCCACATTGGTTGAATAACTGGATATATTTGCTGCTCTTGCATTCAGTGCGCTATACCCCAAGTCATAACCAAAACTAACGCCGTCCAGAGAGAAGTAAGGGTCAAAATAACCAAATGCATAACGTGTTGAAACCGTACTATTATTAAAGGCCAGATTAACTCTTTTTCCTGAACCAAATATATTATCTTGAGAGACATTGGCATTAAATACGATGCCTTGTGTCTGCGAAAAACCAACACCTGCAGATAAATTACCCGATGACCTTTCAACCACCGAATAATTCACATCCATCTGATCCGATGTACCAACGACAGGGGGCGTTTCAATATTAACCTCTTCAAAGTAGCCTAAACGTTGTAAGCGTATTTTAGAACGTTCAATTTTAGCCGTTGATGCCCAGCTAGACTCCATTTGCCTTAATTCCCGACGTAGAACCTCATCTCTGGTTTTAGTATTTCCGGTCATATTGATCCGGCGTACATAAATACGCTTACCAGGATCAACAAAAAAAGTCATTTTAACGGTGTTTAATTCTTCATTAATATTCGGAACCATATTGACATTGGCAAATGCATAACCCTCATCACCTAAACGATCTGAAATTGCTTTTGATGTTTCCGTGGCATTTTTACGAGAGAATATCTCCCCAGGCCCCACCTTAACCAACTTAATCAATTCTTCGGGATCAACCACTAAATTTCCAGCCAGTTTTACTTTATCAAGGATAAATAATTCACCTTCTTTGACATTGACCGTAACATAAATTTCTTTTTTATCTGGTGTTATCGCAACCTGAGTCGAATCAATAGTAAAATTAATATAACCCCGGTCTAAATAATAAGAACGTAATCGTTCAAGGTCAGCAGATAGCTTTTGTTTTGAATACTGATCATCCTTGGTATAAAAAGATAACCAGTTCGTGGTCGTTAAGGAAAAGGCTTTAAGCAAGGTTTCATTATCATAAATCGTATTTCCAACCACGTTTATTTGCTTGATTTTTGCGACACGCCCCTCAGAAATATCAATATGAATACCCACACGATTTCGGGTTAACCGAGACACATCCGTCTTGATCTTTAAGCCATATTTACCATGACTAAAATATTGCCGTCTTAACTCCTGCTCCACTTTGTCTAAAACTTGGCGATTAAACACTTTGCCTTCCGCCAAGCCTATTTTTTTAAGTGCCGAAGTTAAATCATCTGAACTCAAGTCTTTATTGCCTTCAAAAATTATTTTTGCAATTGAAGGTCTCTCAATCACGTTGACAATGAGTGTTGATCCTTCTCTTTCCAATGAAATATCTTTAAAAAATCCCGTTTTAAATAAAGCCTTAATCGCATTATCCGCTTTATCTATAGCAAAGTTTTCTCCGGCACTCACCGGTAAATAATTATAAACCGTTCCTGCAGAAATACGCTGTAAGCCTTTAATCTGAATATTCTCTACTAAAAAACGCTCATCACCCATCACTGTTTGGGAAGATAATATTGCTATCAATATTAAGGGGGAAAATCGTTTTATTCTCACAAATCAATCTACCAAATTAAACCATCAAAATTAGGAACGAAGGATTATATCATGCTCTATCAAAAGGAAACGCGATGACACTATTCAAAGAATCGGTGTCAGTTATAATCATTAACAGCCGATCTAATCCCAAAGCAATACCACTACAATCCGGTAGTCCTGCACGCAAGGCATCCAGAAAACAGCTGTCTTTCTCTACTTTTACCCGCTGGTTCAAAACTCTAAACGTATTTTCTTTATCAAAGCGTTGCTCTTGCTCAACGACATCAGCCAACTCATAAAAGCCATTACCAATTTCGATACCATTAATAAAAACTTCAAATCGATCCGCTATTGCAGGATTATCGGTATTTATTCTGGCTAATGATGACTGAATCGCCGGATAACCATAAACCATATACAGCACCCCCTCTTCCAGTGCCGGCTGAACTTTATAACTAAAAATAAAATCCAGCCACATGGAATGATCATCTGCACAAAGCGCACAGGCATCGCTTATCTCATGCGTCTGGGCATAGAGGACATAACTATCCTGGTTAAATACCAATGGATTCAAGCCTGTAACCTGCTCAAACAGTTCAACATAGCTAATTTTTTGAATACGCTTCAATACAGAATAAGCCGTTAAAATATCAGTAATTAATTCAGCAACCTCATCCATTAACTGCGGTAGCGTAAAATCAACTTTATACCACTCAAGAATAGAAAACTCCGGGTTATGCAGCCGCCCAAACTCGCCATTTCTAAAAGCCTTACATATTTGAAAAATAGAACCGCTACCTGCCGCCAATAACCGTTTCATCGCAAACTCTGGCGATGTTTGCAAAAACATTTGCTTATCTTTAGGCGGACTATGATAAGAACTTGAAAAAAAGTCTAACTGTGGATCGGTACCTGTTGCCGAACAAAGTAAAGGGGTTTCCACCTCCAGCACTGAGTTTCGATCAAAGAACTGTCTAATAGTCGTCAGCATTTGCGCTCTTAACCGCAAATGCTCTATCTCACACGCCGGTTTCCAATGGGCTGTCACTTCACGATGATTTAACACGCGAGACATATTCCCCCGTACGAGTATCAACCTTAATCATTTCACCAATCTGCACAAATAAAGGCACTCTAATGACCGCACCTGTTTCCATGGTCGCAGGCTTTCCACCGCCACCCGAGGTATCCCCTTTTAAACCAGGGTCTGTATCCATAACAGATAATTCAACAAAATTAGGGGGCGTCACCGTTAATGGTGAATCATTCCACAGGGTCATAGTACAAATATCCTGATCTTTTAACCATTTAACCGAATCAACAACTGCATTTTTTTCTGCTTGATATTGTTCAAAGGTATCAGGCACCATGAAATGCCAGAATTCACCATCACTATAAAGATATTGCACATCTATATCGACAACATCAGCACTCTCAACAGACTCACCCGACTTAAAAGTACGCTCGATAACACGACCCGTTTTTAGGTTTCTGATCCTGACACGATTAAACGCTTGCCCTTTCCCGGGTTTGATAAACTCATTCTCAATAATTGCACAAGGGTCTGCATCCAGCATAATCTTTAAACCCGCTTTAAATTCATTGGTACTAAACTTGGCCATTTTTTTCTCATGTAAACAAATAATCAGAAGCATTATAATAGAGCGCTATAAACAGTGCATTCTTAAACAACAAATCGCATAGGAAAAAACTTGCTTCAGACCCTCAAAACATGGCAACAAGAACTTGCAGAAGGATTTAATAACACAGAGGATCTATGCCGTTATTTAAATATTCCCAGCGATAACACACTGACATTTCCAGAATTTTCTGTACGAGTACCGCAAGACTTTATCAATAGAATAGAAAAGGGCAACCTGAACGATCCACTGCTTAAACAAATCTTGCCCATACCAGATGAAACTATTATCTACCCAGGATTTAATAACGACCCCGTAGGCGACCTTAATGCCATGACAGAAACCGGTGTCATTCATAAATACCACGGTAGAGCCCTTTTTATTACCACCGGTGCTTGCGCGATTAATTGTCGTTACTGTTTTCGTAAAAATTTCCCATACCATGACTTTCAGCTAAGCAAGCAAAAATTTAGCCTGGCGATACAGTAC
>CAYMPX010000041.1:0-14475 GCA_964392135.1 uncultured Methylomarinum sp. | reverse complement strand
TCAAAACAAATTCTGTAATGCAAAACTGTTAAAATTTTAATTGAAGAAAACTACGACTTTCTAACTAGACGGGGTTTAGAAGTAAAAGTTGTTAACAGTTTTATGAAACCCAAAGAGCTTAAAAAGGCATTGGTAATAATAGAGGAACATAAAGATGAATTTGAGAGGCAATGGGATGAATACTTTAGTGAAAGGTAAATATGTACACTTTGACGACCGTTATCTTCATGTTGAACTAGAGGATGGACGTTTAATTTCCACGCCAATGAGCGGGTATAAAGAATTACAAGAAGCGACAGTTAAGGAAGTTTCAAATTATCTGTTTATTTGTCGTGGTACGGGGATAGAATGGCCTGGGCTTGATTATCATTTAAGTATAGAAAGTATGCTTAATTTACATGTTCAGCAAAGAGCTGCTTGATGATTTTTTTATTAAAAGAGGTGCTCGTGAGTTGAAACGTCTGAGTTATTAGGTAACAGCAGATTTATTTAATCCCCAATATACGCTTTAGGTTAAATGCTTTGAAAAGACACCATAATTATTTTTTATTATGCATTTTATTCTCTTTGTCTGTGCTGTTAAACGCTTGTACGGTGGTTTATAAAGCGACTGGGGATACCATGATCGGCTATGCTGAAGATCAGGGAGTACCCTACATGCTGGCAGCTGATGATGTTGCCCTGACCTGTTCGATGGTAGAATCTTTTACGCCATTCCTGTTAAGTTTTTCTCAGGTCACAACCCCGCCTGATCAGCTGGCTATTTTGTTTTATTTGATGGCAGGAAATTGTACTGAATTTAAAGCCTGGGAAGAAGAGCTCAGGTATTTACGTGCTATACATGCAAAAAATTCAACTGAAGCTCAGGATGCACGCATCTCACAGCAAAGATTTCTGGGATTAGCTGCTCACAGGCAATTGTTGGGATATCACCATCTGGCTAAGGCTTTTGTTGAGCCGGGAGCAGAGTGCCCTGATTTTGCGTCTGATAATGATGAGTTATATTGGTTAATTGGTCTTGTCAATGGCATACAAGCGATTATGAATGATATTGCTTCCGGTGGAACAGTTGAAGTTCCCTTGGATATTGCGGCAAAAGTAGGTCGGGGTGCTGCTTGTTTGAATAATGAAAAATGGTGGGGAACGCCTGATGCTATTCAGGCTGCAATCTGGATGACCATTCCTGGTAATAGACCGGTCGATAGAGATCCAGAACACATCCTGAAGCAGTCATTACAAATAGGCTGGCAACAAGGCATCAGAATTCCTCAGGTACTGGCTGCTCAAGTTTATTTGGGGCAGGGCAAGATTGAAGAGGTTAAACAAATTATCCGTAACTATTCCGGGTTGGGTAAACAAACGTCTGCAAGTCAGACTTTTAAAAGCCTGAATGATGTGTCCAGGCTACAAATACAGGCAATTTCTGATCGCTTGTGGACAGAAGCGACAGGGAGGCGCACTCCACTAGGAAGAACAGGCTCTTTTTGGGATGATCCTGCAAAGACCGTGGAAACTATCGAGATAGATGACATACTTTAGGATCACACGCACGGGACAGGTTTTCACCATAAAGCTAATAAAGAAAAAATTAAACTTTCATGTCTTTCATGGTAAAAAATAACCTCGCCCTGAGTCTATATTCGCTCAGGTGTCCCATATTAAATTTATAGTCAAAACCAAGATAGAAAAACAGGAGTTGCCGTTGAAAAATTTTATCAAAGAATTTTTTGGTCCGTTATTGATAGTATTGTTCACTCTGAATAACACGGCAGTCCTGGCAGAGACTAAAAGCCTGTGTGTGTTTGACTTGTTGGGCGCAAATGGCCCCATCTATGCCCAGATGAAAGATTATAAAATTGCTGCCTTAAATTGGGGGGTCGAGTTCCAACTCAAACCTTATCTCAATGAAAATAATGCAGCGGCAGACTTTAAATCTGGCTTGTGCGATTCAGTCAGTTTTACCGGTATTCAAAGCCGCCAGTTCAACGCATTCACAGGTAGTCTGGATGCCATGGGAGCATTACCTTCATACGACCATTTGAAAACCGTTATAAGCAGTATAAATTCAGTACAAGCAGCACCCTTGATGATTAATGAACCCTATGAAGTGGTAGGGATTATTCCTATGGGGGCAGTCTATTTGTTTGTTAATGACCGAGCGCTGCTGAGCAGTCATATTGACACAGCGGATGATCTTGCCAGTATACGCATTGCTGTTATGGCGAATGATCCTGCACAAATTGAACTGGTGGGCTTGATTGGAAGTCCATCAATAAGTACATCGATTACAGAAATGTACAGTAAGTTTAACAGCGGTTTGGTTGATGTAACGTATGGCCCTGCTGTGGTTTATGAGGCAATGGCGCTATATAAAGGCTTGCAGCCGAATGGGGGCATAATTCAGTTTCCTTTGGCGCAACTCACCTTGCAAATTATAATTCGCAAAGCTGAATTTCCTGAAAAATTTGGGCAAAGATCACGTGAATTTGCATTAGCTCAATTCGATAAAGCGGTAATGCTGGCAAAAAATTATGAAGATAGAATTGCCAGACATTGGTGGCTTGGTATCCCGAAAAATGATCAGGCAAGGTATCATGAAATGTACAGAAAAACTCGAATATCGCTACGAAAAAAAGGCGTATATGACGGTAGAATGCTTACGCTTATGCGTTTGGTGCGTTGCAAAAAAGATCCAAAACGATCCGAATGTACTGCAGCAGAAAAAGAATGAAGCACTTGCTCGTTTTGTGAATACTATTTAAAACAAACCGGGTAATTAGGTAGGAGTCGGTTAATGGCAATCAAGCTAAACTCAAAAATACTGCATTGGGTTGCTGTGCTGCTGTTGACTTTTCTTTTGTTACCACCGCTTACATCCCTCGTGATTAATAATGCAGCTAAATTACTGGTTGGGGTTATTGAGGATCATGCCATTCCCTATGCTTTAAAAACAGATGATGTTGAAATGGGCTGTGTTATGGCAGAAACATTCACATTATTTATTCCGGGTCTTGCTCAGATTAATGCTTCCCCTTATAAACTGGCTGTGATATTTGGATTTTTATCTGGCAGCTGTTCTGAATTTAAAGCCGAGGAAGAAGAGCTTAGGTATTTGCGAGCGATACATGAAAAAAATATTACGGAGGCACAGGATGCCAGAATTTTACAAAAAAGGTATCTCAATCTGGCGGCACAACGACAGCTTAAGGGCTATCTTAATCTTGCGTTAGCCTATCCTGAAACAGCAGATAATGAGTGCCCTGATTTTAATAGCTGGAGCGAAGAATTTTACTGGCTGGTTGGGTTAATGAACGGTTTGCAGGCTGTATTGAATGATCTGGTCTCTGAAGGGAATGCAAATGTTCCTTTGGATATCAGTCTTAAAGTAGGGAGAAGCGCTAATTGTCTGGATAATGAAAAGTGGTGGGGATTACCTCATGCTATTCAAGCGGCTATTTGGGTTTGTTTCCCGGGTAACAAACCCAAAGGAATAGATCCGTTGGCCGTTTTGGATCTATCAGTGAAAACAGGTTTAAAACAGGGAGTGCGTATTGTTCAGGTTATTGCCGCAAAAATTTATATTGGGTTGGGGGACAGTAAACGGGTTAAAGCGATCATTCGTAATAATGCAGAGATCGGAAGCCGTATACCTGCTAACGCTGATTATTTGTTTTTGGATAAGGTCGCAAGCATTCAATTATTGGCAATATCGGATGGTATGTGGACTAAGGTAACAGGAAAGCGTACACCTGTCGGGGAATTTGGTTCTTTTTGGGATGACCCTGAAAACACGGTGGACACCGTTGATATAATTGATATACTTTGATTGCCAGGAACGGCTACGATGCGCATTTAGGGACTATAATCATACAACCAGGTTTAGAATATACCCCGGTGTTTTTGTTTATAGCCATTGAGCGTTTTATGATGTATAAATTAAGAGATACAGGAATATTACCGATGATTTTATGCAAAAAATTCACATTCCTTGGCACTCTGATCTTTCTGTTTATAGCAAATACGGTTCAAGCCGAGCCAAAAAAAATGTGTGTGTTTGACTTGCTAGGGGCAAATGGATCGACTTTTGCTCAGATGAAGGATTATAAGATAGCCGCACTTGCCTGGGGAGTAGAGCTGGAATTGAAACCTTATACCAATGAACGGGTAGCGGCTGAGGATTTTAAATCCGGTCTTTGTAATGCAGTAATTTTTACCGGAATCCGGGCGCGGCAATTTAATTCTTTTACAGGAACTATGGATGCGATTGGTGCCATGCCGAGCTATGCGCATTTAAAATCGGTTATTACTACAATCAGTGTAAAAAAAGCGGCAAAACTGATGGTGAGCGATCCTTATGAAGTGGTAGGTATTTTTCCGGGTGGAGCGGCTTATATGTTTGTTAATGATCGTAGCATTGATACGGTGGGGGAATTAGCTGGAAAACGCATTGCCATTTTGGACTCAGACCCTGCTCAGGTTGAAATGGTGACTTTTGTTGGAGCATCTCCCGTTGGCACCTCTATTGCCAATATGTATAGTAAATTTAATAATGGCTCTGTCGATGTAACCTATGGTCCTGGAATCGTTTATGAAGCGATGGAATTATATAAAGGACTTGAACCTAATGGCGGGGTTATTCAGTTTTCACTGGTACAGCTGACTCTGCAAATACTGACTCGTAAAGCTGAATTTCCGTCAGACTATGGGCAAAAATCCCGAGAGTTTGTTTTGGGGCAGTTTGACCAGGCGATGGAAATAGTCAAAAGATATGACAGTAAAATTCCGGCTAAACTGTGGATTTCTATTCCTGAAAAGGATAAAGACGGGTATCAGGAAGTATTCAGGCAATCACGATTAAGACTTCGGGAAAAAGGCATTTATAACGCCAAGATGTTGAAGTTAATGCGCATGTTACGCTGTAAAAAACAGCCACAACAGTCTGAATGTACTGCTGCGGACAAGGAATGAATTGATTGAGACAGGGTTGAATCCGTTATTATGCTGAAAGCAATGAGATACTTTTGAAGGGAATTATTTGTTCTCGTAGCTATCGAGAATGGTTTTCTACCTTGCCGGTTTTTTTGCTGTTGTTGGTTGTGATTATTGCAGGCAATGGTGAACAAATCCACGCTCGTTTGCTAAATGTAGGTGAACTGATTTGGCATGATTATTTTACCCTTAGAGCAGATATTCCAATTCCAGAGTGTGATCCTGATCGCGATATTGCAGTGGCACTGGAAAAATTAGCTGCTGAGGCAGAGGGTCTGGATGGCTTGGAGGATCTGTTCGATGCCAGTCCATTCGATCGTGAAGCAACTGTTATATCATTGCAAAACGCGCGTCTGCTCTGTCGTGAAAAACATCGCCTGGCAAAACAAAACCAGGCAAGAATTACCTCTACTGTGATTGTTTTTCGTGCGATTGAAACGCGTGTTGCCATAATCAGCCTGTTGGCATTTGAAAAGCAGCGCATGCTATTATTGTTGATGATTTTTATATGTGCGATTACCTGTACCATCAAACAGCAGCACATTGCTTTTAAACCTGTGATAACGCGACAGGATCATGCTGTTTCCTCAGCGGCTCAATTGTTGGGTAATACCATTTTACTATTATCCGCCTGCTTCTATCGAAACAGTATTTATAAATCTGCAACCGTTGTTGACCATCCTGAAATATATCTGCTGTTGATTCTAGGGTTTACGGCTTTAACGGCTGCCAACCTTTTTCAACTTATCAAACCACGGTATTCTTATCAATCGGACGGCAGTATCGTGCATGCTATGCTGGCTGTTCCACTCTATATATTGATGAGTTTTTTTGTCGGGTGGTACTTTTTCCTGATTGAAGGGCATTGGGCGGGACCGGCAATATTTTTTAGTTTGTTATTTGATCAGGCGGGGTTGTTCCTTAATATCGGGTTGTATATCTGGGTGGGTATGTTATTAAAACGAACCCAATTGGGAGATTTGATTTTTAAGGCTTTGATACCTTGGCGTATGTCTCCTGAGTTGCTGGCTTTTGTCGCTATTGTTATCATGGCTGTACCTACTGCTTATACAGGTGCTTCGGGCATTATTATTATTGCCATGGGGACGATTGTTTATGAGGAGTTGCGCCGTGCCGGGGCGCGCAGGCAACTGGCTTTGGCTGCAACGGCTATGACGGGAAGTGCAGGGGTTGTACTGCGACCCTGTTTATTGGTAGTTTTGATTGCCGCTTTAAATAAAGAAGTGGTAACAGACCAGCTGTTTCACTGGGGGCTAAAAATCTTTATGACCACGGCGGTAATCTTTTTTATTTTTGCATGGTTAAGCAAACGCGAAAAGATGTATCTGGCACCTCTACAACAAGCATTTAAACCCTTTTTGCGGGCGCTTGTGCCCTTGTTGCCTTATGCCTTGATTGTACTGCTTATCTACTTAGCCTATTTCTTTCTATTAGATGTAACCATGGACGAGTTTTCTGCGCCAGTAATATTGCCGGTGATTATTCTTGGGTTAATTATTTACGAAAAATTTTTTGTTAAGATGGTGCAAGTTGCAGCCTCAGAAAAACAGGGGCATAAATTTGAATACAGCATAAGAATGGCTTCATCTGAGTCCAGCGTACATATAGGTGCCTTACTGTTATTGATGGGGTTTTCTTTTGCTCTGGGTGGCATTATTGAACGTTCAGGCGTGTTAACGGGTATTCCGGAAACCTTTACTTCAATCTGGGTGACGCTGGGCTTTTTGATCGTGGTGCTGGTAGGTATTGGTATGGTTATGGATCCCTTTGGTGCGGTTGTGCTGGTGTCAGGTACTGTCGCACAAATTGCCTATAACAATGGCATAAATCCGGTACATTTCTGGATGATTACTTTAGTATCTTTCGAGCTGGGATATCTTACTCCTCCCGTTGCACTAAACCACTTGCTGACCCGGCAGGTGGTTGGCTATCAGGAAACAGTTAAAGCAGAGCGGGAAGGCGGAAGTTTCTGGTATCGACACGAAAAGTTTCTGTTGCCGCTGGTGACTATGGGGACAACTTTATTATTGGTGGCTATCGTCCCGATTTTAGCTGCTTAGAACTTGATGCCATGATACCTTGGACAGCCCTCTGGTTATTTTATTCATTATCCTGGTTTTCAGAATGATTTTTTAGTTGTTTTTTCAAAGCGTTTGCCGCTATTGCGTAGCCACCATCCGCACCATCCACAAAGTGTATATGATGTAATTTGTAATCTGAAATAACACAGGTCATTAAAGCGCGATCAGAAACATGGATGCCATAGACGAGTAAGCCATTTCGATATTGTTTTTCCAGATATTGCGCAAGTGCCTCTCTTTGCCTGGCATTTCCAGAAATCACCATGCGCAGGTTATCATCAAATTTCCGAAAATCTGTATTTGTTACCAGGGTCTCCTTGTACTTTCCCCAGTCAGAACCTAAGAATTGTTTGCCTTTGTTCATCAAATAACGACCCAGTCGTACTTTCCAGGGTAACAGCAATGTATAAATCAATTTTGCCAGCTTCGAAGCGGCTCCCACTCGAATTTGTATTTCATCTTGTAAATCCTGTACATTTTTTATCAACTCAAGATATTCTTTTTGCACGGGTCTATGGATTTCTACGTCGCCATACGTTTGTTGTATGACACCCAATACCTCCAAATACACTGCATTACTTTGCTCCGTTGTATTTGCTACGCTCATCACTAATAATGAAACGGTTTCATCATGAGGGCTGGGTACATCTTTCCAACGGCATTCAAAGCCGGTGAAATCAGCCGATGGGGATAAATCATCGGGAATAATGCTATAGATGCCCTGTTGGTCATTTTTTACCAGATTTTCTGCATATACAAGACCTTTACCGGTAAAGGCAGCCTGGTAATAGCCTTTTGAAACGTGCTGTTTAGCAACTAAAACCTGGTACTTCGACTGATGTATCACGGAACAGGGCACGATGCCCCACCGAAGTGATAAAGAAAAATTCTCCTTCGCCATTAATTTTGTCGCAACTAATGCTTTTTTGACTTCATCAATGCGACGATTGGGAATACATAATGTGGCACCATCACCGCCAAAAACAAAAGGAATTGACAAGGGTTTTACGGCATTAAAAATAGCGACCATTGAAGCCACACCTATGGCATTGACATCGCGGTATTTTCCTTGCTGAATGGCTATTGTAGAACTCTCAATATCGGTAATAATAACCACCCACTCCTCAGGCAGTTTTGTGTAATTTTTTAAATCGCAAATACCTCGAAATTGATCAAAAGGTTTCAGCTTAGAGTAAAAATCTTCGTTTGTAGTCATAGCTTACAGTGAATGATAATGATTAATAACAAACCACAGGTTTCCTCTCTGACCTTAAAGACCTCGATAGTCTTGAGAGAAGCTGATAGGGAATAGTCGGTTCTAAGGTTAACCTGTAAACAACCCTATTAATGATTTTAAAAAAGTATCAGCTATTTCGTGTATTGTAAACTCTTTAAATAAATGTCACTTTCCTGAAGTATAGTTATTGTTAATCGCTATATGGGTGAGCTATCTACAGGCTGTAAGTATTAGGTTGCATTTGTTAGGCGTAAAATATTGCAATTTCTAGCGAACTAGCGTTACATTATTTTTCTGGAAAGCTAAATAGCAGGTCACCCTCCCCCAACTGCTAAAGCGGTATGGACGGCACTTTTAGCTTATGTTGACTAGCCTAAGTCCTTCGGGACTATGTTATTGTTGTCATGGTACGTTGTGGAATGTACACGCATAAATAACATAAGCGATGCATACCTGACCCGGTTTCAGGACGGGCGTTGTTATCAGGAGAAATTACTGTGAAAGTGTACTTAAAACGATGAATATTTTCGGTTGGATTGGTCGGCGCAGTATAGCGTTGTTTCTGTACCTGATTGACTTGACTTATTTTCTAGTACGGACACTTTCCGTATGGCAACCTCACCGTAATGTGTTTAACCGGGCAGTCTATTCTAATCTGGTGGGTCAGCTTATTTTCACCGGGGTTGATGCGATTGCGATGATTTCGTTTCTAGCGATTTTGGTTGGAATTGGAGTAACTTCACAACTGGTCTATATCATGCAGGCAATAACGGGTGACAGTGAGTTGACTGAAATTCTTTCCAGGCTGGTAATTAGCGAACTGGGCCCATTGATAACCGGCGTTATTCTGGTCGGCCGTTCCTGTTCTGCCATTGCTGTTGATCTGGGTAATACCAAAGTGCGCGGTGAAATTGAACCCCTGGAGTACCTGGGGATTAATGTAGGTGATTATTTTGTGGTTCCCCGAATACTTTGCATGGTGATTAGCCAAGTGACTTTAGCGCTTTATTTTTCCGTTATTATGATCTTATGCGGGGTGTTTTTTAGCGCATTTATCTATAATTTTTCAGCACAGGAGTCATTGATGGAATTGCTAGATACTATGAGTATTAATGTCGTCATGGTATTTATGATGAAAAATATATTTTTCGGTTTGGGCATTGGAACGATGGCCTGTTTTCATGGTCTTTCAGTAGAAAACTCACCAACCCAGGTACCACAGCAAATGCAAAAGGCAGTGGTGAGGTGCATTGTGTTTTTATTTCTGGCTGATGGTTACTTTTTATTGTTGATGTTATGAACAATCAGCTTGTCAGTCCTGTTATTCATGCGTATGATGCTGCACCCGACCCCGGAGAGAGCGCTTTGACATTCCCATCCTTGGAGTGCGAGATACCATCTTCTAGTCTGACCTGTTTGGTGGGACCACACCGTTTCCAGTTAAGAGCTTATTTGCAAATGTTGGCAGGTATTATTAAACCAAACACCGGCAAGGTAGAAATTTTCGGCCGTGTGGTTTCTGAACTTGATCAAGCGGCCTGGCGGGAGCTTCGTGCTCAGATAGGTTATCTTTCCGGAGTATCTCCTTTGCTATCGGTACAGCACGGGTTAATGAACGTGATGTTACCGCTACTTTATCATGGTAATCTATCATTCCGCGAAACGGCGGATAAATCGAGAGCGTTACTGGATGAATTAAACTGTCATTTTGAGCCGACCCTGTTTCCTGCATTACTGAATAGTTTTCAGCGATCACAACTTGCGCTGGCGCGTGCTTTGATTCTTGATCCATCGGTACTGTTTCTGGATGTGCCATTTCATGATCTGGGCGCGAAACAACGTGAGAAAATGGGGCTGTTATTGGGGGAACATAAACAGCATCGTGCGGTATGCATGATAGGGGGGCTCCAATATACTCACTTTCTGGAGCAGCATGCAAACCAGATTATTTTTATTTCCGAGCATAAAATAATTAATTTCAACAGTTGGGAGGCATTTATGCACACTGAAGATCAGGATGTTAAGACCTTGTTGAGTATTTTGCAAAGTACGAACTAGGGGGGCTATATGAGTACTGATCCGGTAAAAAGAACGGGACATTATATTCACCAGATGACTTACAACCATCGTGAACGGATGGTGGGGCTTTTCGTGTTTTCTGCTTTTGTATTATTTTTAGCACTTATTATTATCAGTGGACAAAGCCAGCATTTATTTGAAAAACGCGTGAAATTCTACATTAATGTAGACAGTAGCGAAGGTATTAGTCAGGGGAGTGTAGTCAAAGCACTGGGAACAGAAGTAGGTCATGTGTCGAATCTGAGCTATACACAAGGTGGTAAGATTCGTCTGACAGTTGAGGTTTATGAAGGTCGGCGGACTCTGATTAGAACCGGTGCCAGGGCGATAGTGAATCGTCTGGCGAGTATAAGTAATGCATCGATTAATATAGCATCAGGTGCTATTGATGCACCGATGTTAGCGGATGGCTCCACTATACCGGTTAAGGAAACCCCGTCGTTGAACGATTTATTATTAGGTATAGCAAGCATTATTCAGTCTGCTGAGAAACATAACTTGTTATCCAAGTTAGAAACGATGTTACCAAAGCTGGAGCTCACGCTAGAAAATGCCTATAAAATCATCACGCAAATTGCAACAGGTCATGGGACTTTGGGTGCTGCCGTGTTTAATCAGCACGTTGAACAAGAACTGAAGGTGCTGGTAACGTCAGGGGCAAACGCTTTGTCACAGGCAGAAGGTATTATTAGCGTTGCTAAACAAAGACTTGTGCAGCTTGAACCGGTTTTAAATGATGCGAAATATATGTCTAAAGATATGCGTATAGCCTCTGAAAATATTCCTGAGATGGTGAAACAGCTACATGAAATCATTACCCAGACCAAAACCGCATTAACTTTGATAAATAGAGAGTTACAACATATACCCGGTGTCGCTTCGGATACAAGGCGAACATTGGCTAAGACCCGCCGATTACTGGATAGTGTTCAAAATACCTGGCCATTGTCTGGAAACAGTTCAACATCGATACCCCAGCTATTGATACTGCCTCATCCCAGTTATGATTAGGTTGTATTTAATCTTGTTTTGTCTGGTTCTTAGTAGTTGCGGGAGTCGCTCTGTAAACAAACCGACCCTATTGTGGAATGCAGAAAATTATACCGATGATGCCATGCAAGCCTATATGGATGACGATTGGAATAGAGCGCAACAGTTATTTAATGATGCCTTATCTCTTTATCAAAGCATAGATGATCGACCAAGTACTCTCGCTAGTCATATAAATCTGGTCGAAGTGGCTCTGGCAATGCATGACAATCAAGCCGCTTATAGACATTTACATCTGGCCGAAGATATTGTAAAAACAGAGACACTGAAAAACCATCAACCACGTATTACCTTACTTTATGCACTCTTGGCTATGCAACAAAAACAAATAACTAAGGCAAGCGGTTTTTTGCATGAGTTATTACCGGTATTCGAAGGGGAGGCAGCAGTAACCATTCCTGATGCGATTCAGTTGATTGCCATTGCCAGTCAAACTGAGATTGCGTTTGTACAACAGCAGAATGAATCACTTTGGACACTACGTTATGCCAATGCCCTAAAAAAATCAGCGAATAAAAACACCGGTCTGGAGGCGCGTTTGCTACGTTTTCAGTCTAAATTAGGCTTTCAGCAAGGTGATTATAATAAGTCTGATGTTTTATTACAGCAAGCGTTGTCGATGTACAAAAACAGCCTGTCTCGACCTGGTATAGCCGGGACACTTCTTGAATTGGGAAAACTCCATCAGAAACAAGGTGGCTGGCAGTATGCTGAGCGTTATTTTAATCGAGCTATCGCTGTTTATCGTTCTCTTGGAAATATTGAAAAGGTTGATAAAGTGACTAAAGTACTTGCTAAAGTGAAATCTGAACGGTCTAAATCAGATGCGTTTTAGCTACTATTTTTGTATAAATCCATGAAAAGTCAGCTACTTTATTGTGGTTAAAAACCAAATTTTTAAATCTGTGACTTTATTCCGTGTTCACAAGGTTCTAAAAATAACACAGGAGTTTATTCACAGCCTCTGAACATAAACGACAACTTATGCCGTCAGTGCAGAATGCCATAATATCGATATAAGGAATAAGATATTCATTAAATTTATTGCCTGCACCTGCCCCAATTCACATGGCTAATAGGCAGGCGATTAAGTTCATCCTTATAAAACTTCCACTTAGGCATAAACTGACCCATTAGCAAGACAAACCGCCTATTATGACTACGCTCTAATAAATGCACCATTTCATGCACCACCACATACTCTAGTAATTCAATCGGCTTTTTAGCCAACTCAAGGTTTAACCAAATGCGCTGTGCTACAGGGTTACAGGTTCCCCATTTCGTTTTCATCTTTTTAACACCAAACTCTTTAACGCTAACACCCATTAATTTTTCATATTTTTGGATTAATTCAGGGATCTGTTGTTTAAGCTGAGTTCTATACCACTGATTCAAAATAGCCGCTCTTTTTTCAATTGATGTGTTTGGGCGAATATACAGCATCATAGCCGAGTGATCTAACACCACTTTAGGCGGGAGCGTATGCTCTATTATTTTTAATAAATACCGCTCACCTTTAAAATAGTGGCTTTCACGCTCTACATAATCCCTTGCCGTTTCCCTTGCTTGAGCTTGTAACTTTTGCTGTTGCTTTCTAATCCATGTTAATTTTGAAATAACAAATACACGCAAGCTATCCAATGGCATAGAATTAGGCGCAGAGACTTTAACCTTACCATCAGGTGGATAAACGCTTAAATGCACATTCTTAATATCTTTTTTAATCACCTGAATAGTCAATTCACCTAACTGCAAATCACACACCCTTAATATTCCTGTTGCTGTTTAATAATTTCAAAAATACGTTCAACCTCATCCTCATCTTTTAGCACAGTATTAACGGCCTGCTTAATGATATTTTCTTTAGTTTGATTACCACGCCAATAGGCAGGCTTACTTTCTTTAACTACATTATCAAGCTGAACAGCTAAGCTCTCATCTTGCCCTAAATTATTATACAAAGCCCGTTTAGCGGCTGAATTTAGTATCGCAGGTGTATTATCCGCTTTTCCTTCTTTTACTTTCCTGGCGAGTTCAGCCACTTTGTTTAAATAGTCAGCATATTCAATCGCTTTCTTCTTGCGCTGTTTAATCAGCGCATCTAATACCTTAGACATCTCTTTAAAATATGCAGGATCAAGAAACTGGCTTTTAATAATTTTACTGCGTACATTATTTTCTATGGTTTCAGACACCGCTTCTTTATCACCCTTTACTCCCTCGGGCAAACTATCAACCGCCTCATCAATGCCATTATTTACAATCACATCAATCAATGACATCTCAGCAAAAGCAGAATTAACTTTAGAATCCTCTGCTTGAATATAATGATCAATCAAATAGCGCATATCCGCTTCATAGGCTTTTAGATCAATCACCTCACCACTGGCTTTACGAATAAGCTCCCTTAATTTTAAATAAAACTCTAAACGTGTTTTGATATGTAGCTGTTGTGCAGCATCATAACCAGCAGCTTCTATTTCATCGGCAATATTGGCGTAAGCACGAATAAAAACAACGGTGGCTTTATATAAACCGTGCCGCTTAATTTCATGCTCTTTTAAATCTTCAGCCACTTCAGTATTGCCACAAAAATACCGCATATAATCAAGGTCAGCCCTCGGTGCTTTAACAGGCTCACAAAGTATTTCAACCGCCTCTAAAGCCGCATCCAATCGTTCTTTCCCCATATTCAAACGATCTTTTAATAAAATATCGCAATCTGTGGCTTCAAAATCATCATAATCCAGTTCTTCGGTATAAACGCTTAAAGCATGTTCCATATTTTTAAATAAGTCTTTATAGTCAACAATGTAACCAAAATCCTTATCATCACTGTCTAAACGATTCACCCGACAAATTGCCTGAAATAAACCATGATCTTGCATCGACTTATCAATATACAAATAAGAACAGCTCGGTGCATCAAAGCCTGTAAGTAATTTATCCACCACGATCAATAACTTCATATTGGCAGGCTGTTCAATAAATGCTTTCTTTACCTCATCTTCATAGCTT
>CAYMPX010000040.1:0-14664 GCA_964392135.1 uncultured Methylomarinum sp. | reverse complement strand
AACCATAAAAAATAAGCCCTATCATTACCGTTGGCATTGCCATTAGGGTGTTGAGGCTTTGCTGGATTAAACGCTTGCCAGGGAATTGACTGATGGCAGTGAGTATACCGAGTAATACCCCGAATAGGGTGGCGAATAGGGTGGCACATAGCGATATTCTTACCGATGTCCAGACAATTTGGTAAATTTCAGGATCAAATTGAATGATCAGTTGCAGTGCGGATTGTATGGCTTGTAAAAAGTAGTTCATTTGCAGGAGCGTCCCGCCCTCGGTGCGATTTTTAGTTTGAATAAATGCAAAGCACTCGCGACCAGGGCGGACGCTCCTACAAGGTGTATGTTTTTATTTTGCTTTAATCCCGTTGCCAATGCCCTGATTTCCCACCGTCTTTTTCCAGTAATTGTACCGATTGAATCACCATGCCCCGGTCTACCGCTTTGCACATATCATAAATAGTGAGTAGTGCGATTTGGGTGGCAGTTAAAGCTTCCATTTCTACCCCTGTTTGTCCGTTGGTTTTGACGATGGTTTGGCAGTGAATACGGTTGTTGTCAGTGTCTGCTGTTAAGTTAATTTCCACATGGGTAATCGGTAGTGGGTGACAGAGAGGAATTAAATCAGCGGTTTTTTTACTTGCCATAATGCCTGCAATTCGGGCAATACCTAATACATCGCCTTTTTTGTGTTGCCCCTGGCTGATTAAATCCAATGTTTTTGCTTGCATTTCGATGTAGCCTTCGGTGATTGCGGTACGCTGGGTGATGGCTTTTTCGCCAACATCGACCATGTGAGCTTCGCCGGATTGATTAAAATGGGTGAGTTGGGTCATTGGCTATTTAAGTAAAATTAAGTAAGGGGGGCGGGTGAAAAATAATATACACTGTTCGAGTCTGCGTTATATTTTATAGGAACTTTGGGATATGTCGATTAAAGTCCGTTATTTTGCCAGTTTAAAAGAGTCGGTGGGGCGTGCTGAAGATGATCTGGCATTTGTTGATATTACTTCGGTTGCTGATGTGTGGGCGAGAGCCAATGGCGATAAAGCAAGACCGGCTAATATTTTAGCCGCTGTTAATATGGAGTATGCAGGTTTTGATTGTGCTGTGAATGATGGCGATGAAGTGGCTTTTTTTCCACCGGTGACAGGCGGTTAGTATGGCGATAAAAATAGTGACCGAGTCTTTTGACCCTTGGCAGGAAATACAACAATATCAATTGTCAGTGCGAGAGATGAAAGGCAAGTATGGGGCAACCAGTATTTTTGTCGGCACCATGCGTGATTTTAATGAGGGCGATGATGTTAAAGGCATGACATTAGAGCATTACCCCGGAATGACAGAAAAACAGCTGACCAGGATTGTGGATGAAGCCAGTCAGCAATGGTCGCTGCTTGATGTGTTGGTAGTACACAGGGTGGGGGATATTTTTCCTGATGAAGCGATTGTACTGGTAGCGGTTTGGAGTTCGCATCGAGGCGATGCCTTTGATAGTAGTCGCTATATTATGGAAGCCTTAAAATCTAAAGCGCCTTTTTGGAAAAAAGAATTACTGTTGTCTGATGATGAGCGATGGGTGGATAAAAATACCGATGGGTATATGTAATAGCATCGCCCTGGTCACGATTAAAACAGGCTCTACTCTGCTTATTATTAACCGTGACTAGAGCGGATACTCCTACATGTGCTTTATAATAAGGGTGCGATAACCAAAGAAACCACAGCCATTAATTTTACCACGATATTTAAAGCAGGACCTGAGGTGTCTTTGAAGGGGTCGCCCACAGTGTCACCACAAATAGCGGCTTTATGAACATCTGTTCCTTTACCGCCATGCGCGCCACCTTCGATTAGCTTTTTAGCATTATCCCAGGCGCCGCCGGCATTCGCCATAAATAAGGCCATCAATACACCCGCTAGTAGAGAGCCTGCTAATAAGCCGCCCAATGCTTCTTTGTTAAGTAGGAAGCCAACTAACACAGGGGTGCTGATAGTGACTAAACCAGGCAGTATCATTTCACGCAATGAGGCTTTGGTTGAGATTTCAATACAACGGGCTGAGTCAGGTGGGGTTGTGCCTTCCATTAGACCCGGAATCTCGCGGAATTGACGGCGAACTTCTTCAACCATGTCTTGCGCGGCTTTACCTACAGAGTCCATAGTCATTGCCGCGACCAGGAAAGGTACGCAGCCCCCAATAAACAAGCCGATAACAACTAATGGATCTAGTAAGTCGATGGCTTTTAAATGCGCTGCCGCTGCATAAGCAGAAAATAAAGCCAGTGCCGTTAATGCCGCTGAACCAATAGCAAAACCTTTACCGACTGCAGCTGTGGTATTACCAATCGCATCTAATGAATCTGTAATCGCACGAGTTTCAGGGCCTAATTTAGCCATTTCACTAATACCCCCGGCGTTATCAGCAATAGGGCCGTAAGCATCAACCGACATGGTGACACCTGTCGTCGCTAACATGCCAACCGCTGCGATACCAATACCGTATAGACCTGCAAAGTGATGGGCGACAAAGATAGCGGTACAAATGCCTAGGATTGGGAACACAGTTGAGCGCATACCAATACCTAAACCAGCAATAATGTTGGTTGCCGGACCAAATTTTGAGGCGGCTGCAATCGCTTCTACCGGGGCTTTTGAGGTATAGTAATCCGTCACACGACCAATAAAAACACCTACGGCAGTGCCGCCTAGTAATGCATAGAATGGACCATTGATAGCGGTTATTTCTCCATTGATATTAAACTGAATGGCGAATGCTTGAATGACAAGATAAGCCATTGCTAAAAATAGTAGAGCTGAAATCCAGGTAACGCCTTCCAGGGCATGTGCAGGGTTAATATTTTTAAGCAACTGCATACAGAAAACCCCAATGACTGATGCCACAAGACCAACAATAATCAGCGCGATCGGTAGTAGCAAGGCATTACTTTGCATCGCTGCATCAACAAAGTTAGTGGCTACAGCTGCGATAGCAATGGTTGCAATCACTGAACCCACATAGGATTCAAATATATCTGCCCCCATACCGGCTGTATCACCGACATTATCACCGACATTATCAGCAATAGTTGCCGGGTTACGTGGGTCATCTTCCGGGATGTTGGCTTCTACTTTACCGACTAAGTCGGCACCTACGTCAGCGGCTTTGGTATAAATACCACCACCAATACGGGCGAATAATGCAATAGAAGAGGCGCCCATCGCAAAGCCACTGAGTGTGGTGTAATTCGCGGCGTTTGATGAGTCGATCAATGAAAAAGCAATGGCAACACCGGTTAAGCCTAAAGATGCAACCGCAAGTCCCATCACCGAACCACCGCCAAACGCGACCATTAATGCAGCGCCCATGCCTTCTTGATTAGCCGCAGCAGAGGTACGCACATTGGCGCGTGTTGCGGCTTTCATGCCAAAAAACCCGGCAAACATTGAACAGGCGGCTCCGCCTAAAAAGGCGTATGAGGTTTCCGGGGTAATTAAGAAAAAAAGCAGTGCGGCTACGATAAGGACAAAGATAGACAGGATCTGATATTCGGCTTTCAGGAAAACCATGGCACCATCATGAATGAGTTCTGCAATGGCTTGCATTTTGTCAGAACCTGCGTCATGAGACAGGATGATACGATAGATAATATACGCGATGATTAATCCTGCGATACCAAAATAGGGACCTACGGATGCAAAAAGATTGATACTCATTCAAACCTCCAATTATTATTATTTTAGAATTCATAGTGCTATAAATCACATATTTTATCTAGCGTTATTTTTTGATAATCTTGATGTTTTTGTTGTTTTTATGGATGGTAGAATGGTTGTTTTAAGGTGATTTAATGTGGAGAATAAAGTGCAGGGTAATTTAAGGAAAATGAAGACGGAACTAGCAAATCCGGTGAAATATCAATTACCATTGTCTAATCAGCTTGTTGATTTAAACCCATTGATTGGTCACTCGATAAAACTGGTTTTTACCGGGAATATCGCCTGTGTACATTGTAATAGAGCCATTAAAAAAAGTTTTAATCAGGGCTATTGCTATCCTTGTTTTACCTCTCTGGCACAATGTGACATGTGCATAATGAAACCGGAAACCTGTCATTATGATGCAGGAACTTGTAGAGAGCCTGCATGGGGAGAGGAATTTTGTTTTCAGCCGCATATCGTTTATTTGGCGAATTCTTCCGGGATTAAAGTGGGAATCACACGGGGAACGCAAGTACCTGCACGCTGGATAGATCAAGGGGCTATTCAGGCTTTGCCGATAATGAAAGTAAAGTCTCGTGTTATTTCCGGATTAGTGGAGGTTGCCATTGCTCAGCATGTAAGCGATAAAACCAGTTGGCAGCGAATGTTGAAAAATTTAGTGGAGCCGGTTGATTTAATGGCAAAGCGAGATGAGTTGCTGGATCTGTGTCAGTCCGAAATCACTGAAGTTGTACAGCGTTTTGGTGAGGATGCGATTGAATTGTTAGCCGATGCAGCGGTTGTGGGTATTGAATTTCCTGTGCAGAAATATCCGTTAAAGGTTAAGTCGTTTAATTTTGATAAAACAGCGGAAGTTTCGGGGGTATTGGAAGGTATTAAAGGTCAGTATTTATTATTTGATACCGGGGTGATTAATATCCGTAAATTTTCCGGTTATGAAGTGGAGTTGGTAGTATTGTAGGAGCGCAGCCCTCGACGTGATTGATATTAATGGCATTACCAAATCCGGTGTCACCATCACCCCAAATAGGGATAGAGACCGCATTACAGATGTTTTGCCCTTGATTTTGCATTTCTGCATAAGAAATTAAGCCGGTATCGGGCAGACCCAGACGGCTGGCTGAGACTGCGAAACCACTCATGAATGCCGTTTCAAAGCCGGCTTGTTCATAGAGTTTTGCTGATATTGCATCATGCAGCCGGGCATTGCCAGCAGTCCAGGGCGATCTGGTAGTTGGCGTAATTTTTCTGCAGCGGATAATTGCATGTTATTGATGTCAAGGGTGGTTGGTTGATAAAAGTATAATTTTATTTAAGAACCTGGTAAAATAGTGGGTTAAATGGTTCTTGGAATGAATCGTAGCATGTAGGGACGGAATGTTTATTTTTGTTCTTGATATTCAGTGTTTTTTTTGAGGTATTAGTGTGGAACTCAGTGGCGGCGAGATAGTAGTCCAGTGTCTTGAAGACGAAGGCGTGGAATTTCTTTTTGGTTATCCTGGTGGGGCAGTATTGCATCTTTATGATGCAATTTTTCATCAAGAAAAAGTCAAGCATATATTAGTCAGGCATGAACAGGCAGCGGTACATTCAGCTGATGCTTATGCACGTTCCACAGGCAAGCCGGGTGTTGTGTTAGTTACATCGGGACCGGGCGCAACCAATGCGGTAACGGGTATTGCGACTGCACATCTTGATTCTATTCCTATGGTCATTATTTCGGGTCAAGTCGGTACGCCTGTGATTGGAAGTGATGCCTTTCAGGAAGTGGATATGGTGGGGATTACTCGCCCTTGTGTTAAGCATAACTTTTTGGTTAAGAACCTGGCTGATCTGGCTGTCACCATGAAGAAAGCGTTTTATGTGGCAACAACAGGTCGTCCTGGACCGGTTGTGGTTGATATTCCTAAAGATATTACCGACCCGTCGATTAAAATACCTTACCAATACCCTAAAGATATTGCCATGCGTTCTTATAATCCTGTGGTTAAAGGACATACAGGGCAAATTAAAAAGGCAGTAGATTTGTTGTTAAATGCGCAGCGCCCGATGATTTATGCCGGTGGTGGTGTGATATTGGGTGAGGGCAGTGCCGAGTTAACAGCGTTTGCGCAGCTGCTGGATTACCCCGTTACCAATACTCTCATGGGGTTGGGTGGCTATCCTGCAACGGATAGACAGTTTGTGGGTATGCTGGGAATGCATGGTACTTACGAAGCAAATATGGCGATGCATGAAAGTGATGTAATTATTGCTATCGGCGCGCGATTTGATGACCGCGTGACCGGTAAATTAGAGGAGTTTTGTCCGTATGCAAAAATCATTCATATTGATATTGATCCCTCGTCTATTTCTAAAACAGTTAAAGTGGATGTGCCTATTGTTGGGCAGGTGACAGCTGTGTTGAGAGAAATGATTGCCTTAATTAAAGCCAGCACTATTACCTGTGATGCTAAAGCATTGGAAGCATGGTGGAGCCAGATTAATAAATGGCGTGATGTGCAGTGTCTTGAGTATGATCGTCACAGTGCTTTTATTAAGCCACAGTATGTTGTTGAGCAGCTTTATCAAGTGACTAAAGGAGATGCTTATGTCACTTCGGATGTAGGGCAGCATCAAATGTTTGCGGCGCAGTATTATCATTTTGATAAGCCGCGTCGCTGGATTAATTCCGGTGGTCTGGGGACTATGGGTTTTGGTTTGCCAGCAGCTATTGGGGTTAAATTGGCGCACCCTGAGTCTGATGTTGCTTGCATCACAGGTGAAGCCAGTATTCAAATGTGTATCCAGGAGTTGGCGACAGCAACGCAGTATCGTACTCCGGTTAAAGTGATTAACTTGAATAATCAATATATGGGTATGGTGCGTCAGTGGCAGGAGTTTTCTTATGAAAGCCGTTATTCAGAATCTTATATGGAGACGATTCCTGATTTTGTTAAGTTGGCAGAGGCTTATGGACATGTAGGGATGAAGATTGAAAAGACCGAAGACGTGAGACCTGCATTAGAAGAAGCGTTTGCGATGAAGGATCGTTTGGTATTTATGGATTTTATGACCGACCGGACTGAGAATGTTTATCCTATGATTGAGGCAGGTAAAGCGCATCATGAAATGAAGTTAAGAATTGCGCCTGGAACACCGATTGACAGGGAGTTGGCATAATGAGACATATTATTTCTATTTTGATAGAAAATGAAGCGGGCGCACTTTCCCGGGTTGCCGGTTTGTTTTCGGCGCGTGGTTATAATATTGAATCATTAACGGTAGCCCCAACGGAAGATCAAACGCTTTCCAGGATGACGGTGGTGACACGCGGCAGTGATGAGGTTATTGAGCAAATTACCAAGCAGTTAAATAAATTAATTGATGTGGTCAAGCTGATTGATTTAGCGGAAGCGGTGCATGTTGAGCGTGAACTGATGCTTGTTAAGGTTAAAACCAGTGATGAAACCCGTGAAGAAGTGAAGCGTTTAGCGGATATTTTTCGTGGAAAAATTGTTGATGTGACCGTAAGTAGTTATGTGATTGAGATGACAGGCCCCTCGGATAAGCTGGATGCTTTTGTTGCTGCCCTGTATATAGAGTCGGTGATTGAAGTGGTACGTTCCGGGCCTATGGGGATGTCACGCGGTGAGAAAGGCTTGCATCTTTAAAACAGCTTAAAGGTACAAGGAAAAAGGCAAAAATAAATTCGTAGCAATAAAGAAAAACGCTATAATGCCGGGTTATATTGAGTTAATTTAACAGAAAACAGGAAAATTCATGCAAGTTTATTACGATAAAGACGCTGATCTTTCGATCATTAAAGCTAAAAAAGTAGCGATTATTGGTTACGGTTCACAAGGCCATGCACACGCTAATAACTTAAAAGATTCTGGCGTTGATGTTGTCGTTGGTTTACGTGCTGGATCTTCTTCCATTGCTAAAGCGGAAGCCTGTGGTTTAACCGTTAAAGAGGTTGCTGCTGCGGTTGCTGATGCCGATGTTGTTATGATGCTGACACCTGATGAATTTCAATCCCAGCTATATAAAACGGAAATTGAGCCTAATATCAAACAAGGTGCAGCGCTGGCTTTTGCACATGGTTTTGCGATTCTTTATAACCAGGTCGCGCCGCGCGCGGATTTAGATGTGATCATGATTGCCCCTAAAGCGCCAGGCCATACTGTACGTTCTGAATTTACCCGCGGCGGTGGTATTCCTGATTTAATCGCTATTCATCAAGATGCATCAGGTACTGCGAAAGCAATTTGCCTGTCCTATGCCTCTGCTATTGGTGGTGGTCGTTCAGGTATTATTGAAACCACTTTCCGTGATGAAACAGAAACAGACTTGTTCGGTGAACAAGCAGTTTTATGTGGGGGTGCGGTTGAATTGGTTAAAATGGGTTTCGAAACACTGGTTGAAGCAGGGTACGAGCCAGAAATGGCATACTTTGAGTGTTTGCATGAATTAAAATTGATTGTAGATTTAATGTTTGAAGGCGGTATTGCAAACATGAACTACTCGATTTCCAATAATGCGGAATACGGTGAGTATGTAACAGGTCCCAAGGTAATCAACGAAGAAAGTCGTTTGGCAATGCGTGAAGCATTAGCAAACATTCAGAATGGTGAATACGCTAAAAAATTCATCCTGGAAGGTCTGACGGGTTATCCTGAAATGACAGCCAGACGTCGTCTAAATGCCGAGCATCCGATTGAAGTTGTGGGTGAGCAATTGCGTAGCATGATGCCTTGGATTAAAGCGAACCAAATTGTTGATAAATCTAAAAACTAAGTTTTATTTGCTTTAATAGAAAAAAGCTCACCTTATGGTGGGCTTTTTTTGTTTTAACAAACGGGGCTAAATGGTATATTTATCGCTCATTCATCCTGCAATACTTTCTTTAATAATAATTAATAGTTTATATTCTTATGAGTAAACCAAAAAAAGTAGCACTTCTAACCGCGGGCGGATTAGCGCCCTGTCTAAACTCAGCGATTGGTAGTCTTATCGAACGCTATAATGAAATTGATCCTACAATAGAAATTATCTGCTATCGCAGTGGCTATAAAGGCTTGTTATTAGGTGATTGTTATAAAGTCAATGCAGACATGCGTGCAAAAGCAGGTTTGTTGCAAAAATTTGGTGGATCAGTGATTGGTAACAGTCGGGTTAAATTAACCAATGTTGCTGACTGCATTAAACGCGGTTTGGTTAAAGAGGGGGAAGATCCTCAAAAAGTGGCTGCTGATCAGTTAATTAAAGACGGTGTTGATGTACTTCATACCATCGGTGGAGATGATACTAATACAGCAGCGGCTGACTTGGCTGCTTTCCTGGCAGACAATGATTATGGCTTGACTGTGATTGGTTTACCTAAAACAGTGGATAATGATGTTTTCCCTATTAAACAATCATTAGGCGCCTGGACTGCGGCAGAACAAGGCGCACATTTTTTTAAAAATGTCGTGGCTGAGAATAACTCAAACCCACGTATGTTAATCGTACACGAAGTAATGGGGCGTAGTTGTGGCTGGTTAACCGCTGCAACAGCAGCTGAATACCGTAAGATTCTTGATAACTATGAATGGTTACCCGAATTAGGTCTGAGCCGTGAAAGCTATGAAGTACATGGTATCTTTATTCCTGAAATGGAGGTGGATATTGCTGCAGAAGCAAAACGCTTGCGTAAAATTATGGATGAAGTCGATTGTGTTAATATCTTTGTTTCTGAAGGTGCGGGCGTAGAGTCTATCGTTGCAGAAATGCAAGCGAAAGGTCAGGAAGTACCGAGAGATGCCTTTGGTCACGTTAAACTGGATGCGGTAAACCCAGGCAAGTGGTTTGGTGAGCAATTTGCTAAAATGATTGGCGCAGAAAAAACCTTGATCCAAAAATCAGGCTATTTTGCGCGTGCATCTGCGGCTAATGCGGAAGATATTCGTCTGATTAAATCATGTGCTGATTTGGCGGTTGAGTGTGCTTTACGTGGTGAAGCGGGCGTGATTGGTCATGATGATGATCAAGGCTTTGTTTTACGTGCGATTGAATTTCCTCGTATTAAAGGTGGAAAACCTTTTGATATTGATACCGCCTGGTTTACTGATACGTTGGCTGAACTGGGTCAAACCAAAGGTAAAAAAGTAGAAACAAGCCATTAATTAATGTAAGTCGGGTTAGCGACAGGCGTAACCCGACAAATCGACCTTTGCTGTCAACCTGATAAGTGTCGGGTTACGCCTGTCGTTACCCTAATTTACTCTATGACTCAAAAAAAACCATCAATTCGTCATCGTGGCATTTATTTATTGCCTAATTTGTTTACCACAGGGGCAATGTTCGCAGGTTTTTATGCCATGACTTCTGCGATTAATGGACGCTTTGAAACAGCGGCGATTGCTATCTTTGTTGCGATGATTTTAGATGGATTGGATGGGAGGGTTGCTCGCATGACCAATACGCAAAGTGAGTTTGGTGTGCAATATGATAGTTTATCTGACATGGTTTCATTTGGTGTGGCACCGGGTTTGGTGATGTACTTATGGGCATTTGAAAGTCTGGGTAAATTGGGCTTGTTTGCGGCATTTGTGCATACTGCAGGGGGTGCATTACGATTAGCTCGATTTAATACCCAGGTTGAAGTGGCAGATAAGCGTTATTTTCAAGGCTTGCCGAGTCCTGCGGCTGCGGCAATATTAGCGGGTGGTTTGTGGATTAGTCTTGAGTATGGTTACGCTGTTGAATCAATAAAATATATCGCGCTTATTATGACCATCAGTACAGGGTTACTGATGGTGAGTAATTTTCGTTACTCTAGTTTTAAAGAGATTGACTTAAAGGGTAGAGTACCTTTTGTGGTAGCAATTATTGTCATGTTAGGTATCGGCTTTGTGATGGCGCAGGCTGAAAGTATGTTGTTTTTATTGGCATTAGGCTATGCAATATCAGGTCCTATTATTACCTTGTTAGCATTGAGAAAACGCCGGAAAGGCAGAAAGGGTTAAACTGATCGTTTATTCTGTAGAGCGGACTTTAGTCCGCTTTTATAACGATTCAGCGTATATACGCTGAATCGATCCCCCCGCTTTAAATACATTGCTTAGATGTTCCGGGTTTTCAAAAAAACACTGCTTGAGTCCGTTATCACATTGCAGTATAGTCGATAAGTTATGACTATTAGATTTAAATCAATACAGTTACTATTACCTGAATCCAGCCATGAAACAGGTTTATTGGGAATGTTATTGAGCGCTAATCCTGAGCTATTCTTAGGCTATTTGCCCTAGTGGGAATTTACTTCTATTTCTAAATATCCCCTCTTGTTTAATCTCAACATAATGTTGAAAAAGCTTCATGAATGGAGTTCTCATGAAAGATAAATTAATTATATTTGATACGACCTTGCGTGATGGCGAGCAAAGCCCGGGCGCATCAATGACACGTGATGAAAAGGTTCGGATTGCTAAAGCACTCGAACGTATGAAGGTCGATATCATTGAAGCGGGTTTTCCTGCGGCGAGTATTGGTGATTTTGAAGCCGTTCAGGCCGTTGCTAATGTGGTAAAGAATAGTACGGTTTGTGGACTTGCTCGTGCACTTGATAAGGATATTGATAGGGCAGGTGAAGCACTTAAAGGTGCGAATAGTTCACGAATTCATACCTTTATTGCCACCTCGCCGATTCACATGCAAGTAAAATTGAAGATGGCGCCTGAGCAGGTTATTGAATATGCGGTAAGAGCCGTTAAACGCGCGCGCCAATATACCGATAATGTGGAGTTTTCACCTGAAGATGCAGGGCGTTCTGATGAAGACTTTTTATGCCGTATTTTAGAAGCGGTGATTGATGCCGGTGCAACCACGCTAAATATTCCTGATACCGTTGGTTATAGTGTGCCAGAACAATTTGGTACAACGATTGCTCATCTGATGAACCGTATTCCTAATGCGGATAAAGCGATTTTCTCGGTGCATTGTCATAATGATTTGGGTTTGGCTGTGGCTAATTCTTTGTCTGCAGTGATGAATGGCGCACGACAGGTTGAATGTACTATTAATGGTCTGGGTGAACGAGCAGGTAATGCCTCATTAGAAGAAGTGGTGATGGCAATACGCACTCGACAAGATGTTTTTCCTTGTTTAACGGGGTTAGATACCAGAGAAATTTTAACCTGCTCCAAATTGGTTTCATCGATTACAGGTTTCCCCGTGCAGCCAAATAAAGCGATTGTAGGCGCTAATGCATTTGCTCACGAATCCGGGATTCATCAGGATGGGGTATTAAAAAACCCTGAAACCTACGAGATTATGAAGGCTGAAGATGTCGGCTGGTCTGCCAATCGAATGGTGATGGGAAAGCACTCGGGGCGTAATGCGTTTAAGAATCGTATGACGGAGCTAGGTCATGAGTTTAGTGGTGAAGAAGAGTTAAATGATGCTTTCTATCGCTTTAAGCAATTAGCGGATAAAAAACATGAGATTTTTGATGAAGACCTCCAGGCCTTGATTTCTGAAGTCAGTTTTGATGCTGAAGAAGAGCATATTAAGTTAATTGCCTTAAAAGTGTGTTCAGAAACCGGTGAGGTTCCGAATTCAACGGTGACAATTCGTGTTCATGATCAGGAATTAACGGGTATTGCTGAAGGAAGCGGCGCTGTTGATGCCAGTTTAAAAGCAATTGAAAGTGTGGTTAAGTCAAATGCCACATTAGAGCTGTATTCAGTTAATAGCATTAGCAATGGTACCGATGCACAAGGGGAAGTGACAGTGCGCTTGGAAAAAGCGGGACGAATTGTTAATGGTCAGGGTGCTGATACCGATATAGTGATTGCATCTGCTAAGGCTTATATTAATGCGGTGAGTAAGTTACAGGCTCCAGAGCAGCGTAAACATCCACAAAAAGGGAATGTGTAATTGCAGGGCTGACGCTGCTACAGGGTCATTTAAATAGACATGTATTTTTAATGGATAATACAACCCGGTTACAATATTTGGAAGCAATGGGCATTGATGTTTGGGTTTCCAGAGCAGGCGCTGTCGTTGAAATGCCTGTGTTGGCTGATGAATCAACGGTTGATAGCTGGCGTGCTTTACAAAAGGAAGTGGTTGAGTGTCAGAATTGCCTGTTGTGTCAATCACGCAGACAAACCGTTTTTGGTGAGGGTGATGTTAATGCGGACTGGATGCTGGTGGCTGATGAACCGGGTGAAAGTGAAGACAGGGAAGGTAAGCCATTGGTTGGTGAAGCCGGGGTATTGTTAACCGAAATGATTCGGGCTATTGGTTTGCAAAGAAAGTCAGTATATCTCACGCATATTACCAAATGTCACCCCGAAGGCAGCAGAAAGGCGAAGTCAAAAGAGCTGATGGCTTGTAATGATTATTTACAGCGTGAGATTGCTTTGGTTAAGCCGAAAATTATTTTAGCGATCGGTCGGGTGGCTGCTCAAACTTTGTTAGGCACTAAAGAGCCTTTGTCAGCACTGAGGGAGGTGCCTCATCAATTGAATGGTATTCCCTTAGTGGTTGTTTATCATCCGGCTTATTTATTAAGGTCTTTGCATGAAAAGCGCAAAGCCTGGCAGGATTTACAGTTAGCTATGAAACAAATCAGGAATTAAAATAATAATAATGAGTATATGGAAGTTAATTGATAAAGTTAAAAAAATAGTTATTTATGATGCAGATAAAGAATTTTACGCAAAAGTTTTTCCTGATTCGGTACCCAGAAAGGATTTAATGCGTTTAAGGAAAATGAGATTAGATGATTTGTCGGCTGTTTGGGAAATTGAAGCCAAGAATTATAATTTTCCATGGAGTGTAGGCATTTTCAAAGATTGCTTAAAATCGATAAATTATAGTTGTTGGGTTTGTGAAGAGTTAGATACCATCGTCGGCTATAGTATTCTTTCAATTACTGTGGGTGAGGCGCATATCATGAATATTTGTGTTGACCCTGCGGTGCAAAAACAAGGTGTGGGTAGCAAGCTTTTAGAAAACATGATTAAGCTGGCTACCAAAAAAGCAGAAACTATTTTTTTAGAAGTAAGACCGTCTAATAAAATTGCCGTTGCGCTTTATGAGAAAAGGGGTTTTAACGAAATTGGCATACGTAAAGGCTATTATCCTGCTGAAAACGGCCATAGAGAAGATGCGGTGATGTTGGCGCTTGAGTTGGTGAGTTTGTTTTAAAGCCTCACTCTCTAATACCCTATCACTATTGTATTGATGGTTCGCTCTACATTGTTATCTCTCAAACCAAAATTGATGTCTAAAACCCTCGGTGAATTTTATCAAAAATTCCTTTTAAATCAGCCAGGTTGTTTTCAGGGATTTTAATTACTAGACTAATCTTATCGGTAAAGTCTTGTTTAACAATTACGCCTTCCAGTTTTTCTAGCTGGTATTCAAAGGGTTGCAGCTGGTTGTATGCAATCTCTTGCTTCACTTCTGCATATTTAATATATTTAGTTAATATACTGTCTTCAATGACTTTTTTTGCCGTGTTGCCATAAGCGCGTGTTAAACCGCCGGCACCTAATTTAACGCCGCCAAAATAACGTACCACAACACAAATAAGGTTAATCAGGTTTTTACCTTCCAGGTGTTGAAATACCGGTTTTCCAGCGGTTCCACCAGGCTCGCCTGCATCATGAAATCGAGTGATTATGCCTTTGGCGGATAGAATGCGATAGGCAAAAACGATATGTGAGGCGTTTGGGTATTGTTGATGGAGCTGGTTAAGTTGTTGAATGGCTTCATTCTCGGTTTGACAGGGGCTAATAATGCCTATAAAACGAGACTTTTTAATTGTGTCTTCAATGGTTAGAGCTGTTTTGACACAATACATGTTAATTTCCTTTTTTTTATTTATGACAATCATTCAGCCACATTGCTCAGAAAAAATAGATCATGCCGTAGATAAAACTGAATTGATAGCTGAATTGAGTGGTTTTTTAGCTA